>NZ_JBSFBZ010000066.1:0-42379 GCF_053593195.1 Saccharopolyspora sp. NPDC002376 | reverse complement strand
TGGCTTCAGGTGACCACGCTCGTGCTCGTGAACGTGTTGATCGCGAGCTTGTTGTTCGTTCGGCCGGCGCGGGCGCAGCACGGTGGTGCTGGTGAGGGAGCGTTGAGCGTGTGGCAGTTGATCGACGAGGTCGAGGCCGAAAGGCAACGGCAAGGCGAGGCCACCGGACGGCACCACATATCCGCTGAAACTCTCGCTCGACTCGAGACCTGAGTCCGCACAAGACGGGCCCGGCCGCCTCCCTCCCCGCGCCGGGCCACATGGTGGCCGGGCGCTCCGCGCCCCCGACCCGGCGCCCGGCCACTCATGAACTCCGCACCAGCGCACCGCTCCGGCGGCGGGGTAGGAGGAGAGGCGTGCAGAGCATGAGGATTCCGGCGATCGCCACCGCGCCCCTGGGGCCGGTCAAGGTGGCGAGCAGGCCTCCGCAGGCTGTCAGGGTTGCGATGCTCGCGTTGCTCGTGATGGACCAGGCCGAGAGGGTTCGAGCCACTCTGTCGGTCGCCGTGTGCTCCAGGCGGTAGGCGGCGAACACCGGGTTGAACACGCCCGCACTCGTGATCAGGCCGAACTCGATCACGATCACGAACACCACGCCCCACGGTCCCGGCGGGACGAACGCCAGCCCGATCGACCAGCACGCGCGGAGGATTCCGCTGGTCAGCAGCACCTGGTGCTGGCCGAACCTCGCCAGCAGCGGCTGCGCTATGCGCGATCCGATCAGGCCGCCGATGCACGGCACGCCGAACGCCAGCCCGTACTCCCACGGCTCGAAGCCCAGGTCGCGGAACAGCACCACCGCCAACAGCGGCGCGGTCGCCATGATCAGACCGTTCACCAGGGTCGTGTTGAAGAACAGCAGCCGCAGCTGCGGGTGGCGCAGGATGTACCGCCACCCTTCGAGCACCTCACCAGCGCTGATCCGCTCCGCGCGTCCTGTCCGCGGTTCCGGCTCGCGGCCGCTGATCGCTCGGATGCCCAGCGCGGACAGCAGGTAGCTCGCCGCGTCCAGCAGCACCGTCGTCAACGGCCCGAACATCCCGATCGCCGCGCCGCCCAGCGGCGGGCCGAGCGCGGTCGCGGTCCACTGGGTGGCTTCGAAACGACCGGTCGCCACCACCAGGTCATCCCGTTTGACCAGTGATTTCAGGTAGGCGCCGCTGGCGGAGGTGAACACGATGTTGGCCGAGGCCGCGAGCACCGACACGACGACCAGCTGCGCGAACGTCAACGCCCCGAGCAGGTACGCGGCGGGCACCGACAGCAGCGCGAAGAACCGCACCAGGTCCATCGCGATCATCACCGGCCGCTTGCGCCGGAACTCCACCCACGGCCCCAGCGGCACGGCGATCAGCGCACCCACCGCCAACCCCGAAGCCGCCAACGCCGAGACCTGCGCAGTACTGCTGTGCAGCACGAGCACGGCGATCAGCGTGAACGCGTCGAACGCGAGTCTCGTTCCCACCGTGCTGGCCGTGTAAGCGGCCCACAACCACCCGAAGTCCCGCCCCAACGATCGCCGCACGCCGCAACTATTCCGCAGCCGCCCGACACGGATCGATCAGCCGGGGAAGACCAGGTGCTTCTCGAGCGGAACCGCTGACCTCTACCCTGCGTCATAGGTTTTGCAGTGATCCTGGTTGAGGGGTGGCGACGTGTACATCGAGGAGCAGGGGGCGGGCGACGGTGACATCAAGGTCACCGTCGAAGGCGACGAGTACACCGCCGAGGCCAACTACGACCTCGACGGCGACGGGGTGGACGACACCGTCGCGGTGATGACCGATGACGGCTACGTCGCCTACATCGACGAGGACCACGACGGCCAGGCCGACGTCATGCAGACGATCAACCACGACGGCACCGTCGTCGACCAGGCCCGGTACGACGCCGCCACCGGCAAGTGGACCGGCGAGGCGCCCCAGCAGCACCCCGGCGGGATGGATCCGGAGCAGGACCACGGTCCGGCCATGGTCATCGACACGCCGCAGGGCGACGTGCAGGTCGGGCCCGCCACCGAGGACACCAACTCCGACGGCATGGCCGACACCGCCGTGGTCGAGACCGAGTCCGGCGGAACCATGCTGGTCACCGACGTCGACGGCGACGGGTCCGCCGACCAGGTCGTGGAGATCAGCCAGAACGGCGAGGTCACCATCTCGCACCACACCGGCGACGGGCAGTGGACCGTGGTCGAGCAGGGCCAGGTGACCGGCGACGGCCAGTACGCGCCGAACCCGGCGACCGGGGCCACCGACGACGCGACCTGGAACTTCGACCAGCCGAGCGCGGGCGGCGGAGGCCAGCACGCTGGCGGGGCGCAGGCGTCCGGTGCGGCCAGCGCGAAGGGCGCCCGGGCCGACTCCGACGACGTCTGGGGCTGACCCAGCACCCTCGAACTCCCGCAGAGCCCGCCCGGTGGATCCGTCCCCGGGCGGGTTCTGCGTTTCCGACGCGCTTCGGCATCCGCCATTCAGCCGATGCCCCCGGTTAGCCCCGCGTTCGCACCCGTGTCCGGTTCGCCGGAAATTCTGGTTTTTCATGCCGGGTCGACGACGAAACTTCCGTCGGCGCCATGCGAAAGATCCCAACTGAATCGATTCCCTTATCGTTCTTGTGAGAGAACGAACAGGGCTGATCTCCATTGGGCGCCGCTGTCCCCGCTAGCCTCGGTGCATCCCTTTTTACAAATCGCCCGACCTTCGGGACGGGCGAAGCATTCCCGCAAACGCCGACGGACCCCCGCCGGCGACAAGTCCGGGCTGTGGCGCCCAGTCAGGAGACACGACGCGATGACCGCATTGACCATTCCCGGTCTCGACCAGGCACCGACCAAACACGAGCGCCTGCTGTCTTGGGTGCGTGAGGTCGCAGAGCTGACCACCCCCGACCGGGTGGTGTGGTGCGACGGCTCGCCGGAGGAGTGGCAGCGCCTGACCGACCAGCTGGTCGAAGCGGGCACGTTCACCCGCCTGGAGAAGAAGCCGAACTCGTTCTACGCGGCCTCGGACCCGTCGGACGTGGCGCGCGTCGAGGAGCGGACCTACATCTGCTCCGTCGAGGAGAAGGACGCCGGGGTCACCAACAACTGGATGGACCCCAACCAGATGAAGGCCACCATGACCGAGCTCTACCAGGGCTGCATGCGTGGTCGGACCATGTACGTCATCCCGTTCTGCATGGGCCCGCTGGACGCCACCCCGCCGAAGCTCGGCGTGGAGATCACCGACTCCGAGTACGTCGTGGTGTCGATGCACATCATGACCCGGATGGGCGAGAAGGTCCTGGAGAAGCTGGGCGAGGACGCCGAGTTCGTACCCGCGCTGCACTCGGTGGGTGCGCCGCTGGAGCCGGGGCAGCAGGACGTGCCGTGGCCGTGCAACGACACCAAGTACATCACCCACTTCCCCGAGGAGCGGATGATCTGGAGCTACGGCTCCGGCTACGGCGGCAACGCGCTGCTGGGCAAGAAGTGCTACTCGCTGCGGATCGCTTCGGCGATGGCCCGCGACGAGGGCTGGCTGGCCGAGCACATGCTGATCCTCAAGCTCATCTCGCCGGAGAACAAGGTCCACTACGTCGCGGCCGCGTTCCCCTCCTCGTGCGGCAAGACCAACCTGGCGATGCTGCAGCCCACCATCCCGGGCTGGAAGGTCGAGACCCTCGGCGACGACATCGCGTGGATGCGCTTCGGTGAGGACGGCCGCCTGTACGCGGTGAACCCGGAGGCCGGGTTCTTCGGCGTCGCGCCGGGCACCGACGAGCACACCAACCCGAACGCGATGCGCACCATCGAGCAGGGCAACTCGCTGTTCACCAACGTCGCGCTGACCGACGACGGCGACGTGTGGTGGGAGGGCATGGGCGGCGAGACGCCCGAGCACCTGACCGACTGGAAGGGCAACGACTGGGCGCCGGAGAGCGACGTCAAGGCGGCGCACCCGAACTCCCGCTACTGCACCCCGATGTCGCAGTGCCCGATCCTGGCGCCGGAGTGGGACGACCCGCAGGGCGTGCCGATCTCGGCGATCCTGTTCGGCGGTCGCCGCAAGACCACGGTTCCGCTGGTCAACGAGTCGTTCAACTGGCAGCACGGCGTGTTCATGGGCTCCACCATGTCGTCGGAGACCACCGCTGCCGCCGCTGGTCAGGTCGGCGTGGTGCGCCGCGACCCGATGGCGATGCTGCCGTTCATCGGCTACAACGTCGGCGACTACCTGGCGCACTGGGCGGACCTCGGCAAGGACGCCGACGCCACCAAGCTGCCGAAGATCTTCTACGTGAACTGGTTCCGCCGCGGCGAGGACGGTCGCTTCCTGTGGCCGGGCTTCGGGGAGAACTCCCGCGTGCTCAAGTGGATCGTGGACCGGCTCGAGGGCAGCGCCGCCGCTCGGGACACCGCGATCGGCCGGGTGCCGACCGCCGCGGAGATGGACCTGGACGGGCTGGACACCCCGGCTTCCGACGTCGACGAGGCCCTCAAGGTCGACATCGAGGAGTGGAAGGCTGAGCTGCCGCTGATCGACGAGTGGTTCGCCACCATCGGTGACGCGCTGCCGAGCTCGATGCGCGACGAGTTCGAAGCGCTCAAACAGCGTCTCGGTAACTGACCGAGCGACCCCCGGACGGGTGGTCTTAATGGGGCAACGTGGGAAGCCCCGCGGCCACCCGTCCGGAGCGGAAGCTCGTTGAAGCGTGCGCAATCGTGCGGCGTTTCCCCAAGGAACGTGAAGTTCTTTCGGGGAAACGCCGTTTTGCGTTCCGGCCAGGTGGATCTACGCAGCCCGGTGGAGTAAATCCGGGAATCGCAAACGATCAGCAACCCGACGGACACTTGATGCGTCCCAGTGATAACCGCCGAGAAAAAGGGCGCCGAACCGAGGGGGTGTGTCATGGTCAACCTGGCCATGCTGGCGTTGTCCCTGATCGCGGTCGCTGCGGTGTTCCTCGCGCTGCGAACCGAGGACGACGAGTCCGGCGAGAAGTCCGACGTCGGCGAGATCGACCCAACCAGCCGGGACCGGGTCCGCTTGGCAGGCCGTGCACAACTGCCATGACCCGAGCAAGTCTCCTGCGGGCGGTGAGCTGACCGAGCTCACCGCCCGCAGGCTTTTCCGGGACCGTCAAGCACCACTTCCCGCGACGGATGTCAGGTCGTAGTCCTGAAGTTCGATGTCGCTGGTGGCAGCGAGCGGCTCGACACCGTGGTCGTGCTGGTCGGGCACGTCCGCGGCATCGCCCAGCAGGCCGCGGCGGCACCAGGCGGCAGCCCCGCGCCCGGGGTGCTGTCTTGGCTGGTCAGGGGCCGTGAGGGCGTAGGAGTGCTCTAGGCCTTCTACGCACTCACGACCCACGTGCGGAACCGGCCGGGTCAGCTTGTGGGGGCGAAGAATGTCGTCTGTGTGGGCTCGGGTTACCTGGTCGACGGCGGCGCGGCCTACCGGGTCTCCGAGGTCGTGTGATCAGCGCTTGATGGCGCCGGCGAGGTTGAAGGCTCCGCCGAGGGATCGGGAGATGATCAGGTAGAGGGCGATCACCGGGGCTGTGTAGAGGATCGAGTAGGCCGCCAGCTGGCCGTAGGCGATCAGGCCGCCCTGGCCGAAGAAGGTGAACACCCCCACCGAGGCCGGTTGCTTGGCCGGGTCCAGCAGCAGGATGAACGGGACGAAGAAGTTCCCCCACGCCGTGATGAAGGTGAAGATCGCGACCACGCCCATGCCCGGCACGATCAGCGGCAGCACGATGGCGCGCAGCGCCTGCATCGCCGACGCGCCGTCCACCCACGCCGCCTCCTCCAGGCTGATCGGCACGCCGTCCATGAAGTTCTTCGTCATCCAGATCGCGATCGGCAGCGAGGTGGCGGCCAGGAACAGCGTGGTGCCGAACATCGAGTCGATCAGTTCCAGCTGCACGAACATGCTGTACACCGGCACCATCACCGCAGTGATCGGCAGGCCGGAGGCGAACAGCACGACGTACAGGAACGGACGCCGGAACCGCAGCTGGTAGCGCGACAGCGGGTACGCGCACAGCACCGCGGCCACCACCGAGATCAGCGCGGCGCCGCCGCACATCAGCAGACCGTTCCACAGTGGACGGCCGCTCTGGTCCCAGCTGAGCACCTGCGCGAAGTTGTCCAGCGTGAACGCCTCGGGCACCTTCGCGGTCAGCGCGGCGTCGGCGTCGAAAGCGGCCGTGAGCAGCCACAGCAGCGGCGCGAGGAAGGCCAGCGCGACGACCGCGAGGACCAGGTGCACCACCACTGCCACCGAGCGCCGCCGAGCGACCGTCACCGCAACCATCAGACCTCGTCCTTCAGGCTCTTGGCGTACACCACGGCGAACAGGCCGCCGATCAGAAGCAGCACCAGCGAGATCGTCGCGCCGTAGCCGATCTCGTGGAACTCGAACGCCGAGTCGTACATCAGCAGCGGCAGGGTCTGCGTCGCCGCGTTCGGGCCACCCGCGGTCAGCACGTAGATCAGCGTGAACAACCCGATGGTCTGCAACGTGATCAGCATCAGGTTGGTCAGCACCGAACGGCGGATGATCGGCAGCGTGACGTGCCAGAACCGGCGGAACGGGCCGGCTCCGTCCACCTCCGCGGCCTCCGCCAGATCGCTCGGCACCTCGGACAGCGACGCCTGGTAGACCAGCATCGAGAAGGCGGTGCCGCGCCAGACGTTGCCGAGGACGACCGCGAGCATCGGCAGGCTGTAGAGCCAGTCGCGCGGCTCGAAGCCCAACCCGACCAGCACGTTGTTCAGCGTGCCTTCGGAGTTGAGGAACGCGTAGACCGCGAACGCCGCCACCAGCTCCGGCAGCACCCACGCCGAGACCACCACCGTGCCGACGATGGTGCGCAGCCAGCGGTTGCGGTGCTGGGTGAGCACCGCGATCAGCATGCCCAGGCAGTTCTGCCCGATCACCGCCGAACCGATGGTGAACACCACGGTCAGCCAGGCCGAGTGCCACAGCGCCGGATCGCTGAACAGGCGGCGGAAGTTCTCCAGCCCGACGAACTCCGGCTCGGTGGCCGCGGCGCCGGTCAGCGCCGCGTTGGTGAAAGAGACGTAGCAGCTCCACAGGATCGGTCCGGCCACGAACAGGCCGAGCAGCAGCACGGCGGGCGCCATCGGCACCAGCCATTGCCGCGCCCGCACCGCCATCAGCCCGCCCTGGTGTTGGCCGGCTGCACGATCCGCGAAACCTGTTGCGCCCACTGGTCGGCGACCTCGTCCGGCGGTTTGCCCGCCACCACGTCGAGCACCGACTGCTGGATCTGCTGGGAGACCTTCGGGTACTCCGGCAGCGCGGGCCGGTAGTGCGTGTTGTCCAGCAGGCCGATCCAGAACTCGTTGAGCGGGTTCGCCCCGATCACCCGCGGATCGGACGCGGCGTCCTCACGGGCGGGGAGGTTGCCGCTGGCGGTGGTGTACTCGACCACGTTGTCCTTGGTCATCGCCTGCTCGATGAACTCGAACGCGTCGTCCTTCTTCTCGCTGGACGAGCTGATCGCCAGCGTCCAACCGCCGGAGAGCGTCACGGTGCCGGGTGCCTGGCCATGCTGGGTGGGCATCGGCGTGGCCGACATGACCTTCGCCCAGTCCGGCCAGCCGGAGTCCTGCCAGTTGCCGGAGGCGAAGCTGCCGTCGAGCCGGATCGCGACCTTGCCGTCCCGGACCAGCTCGTCGCGCTGCACCTTGTCGTACTGCGCGTCGGCGATCTGCGCCTTGCTCTGGGTGAGGTCCTCGGCCAGCGCGGTGGACAGGAAACCCATCGCGTCGGCGAAGCCCTTGCTCGGCGCGATCCACTTCCGCTGCTGGTCGTCGTGCAGGGTGCCGGTTTCGGTGCCGTACAACAGCATCTCCACCGTCTGCATGCTCACCGACTCGCCCTCCGCCTTGCCCAGCGCGAGATCCAGCGCGATCGCGTCCGGGCGCTGCTGCTTGACCTGCCGGGCGGCGCCGAGCACGTCGTCCCAGGTGCGCGGTCGCCAGTCGGCGGGCAGGCCGACCTGGGTGAACAGCTCGCGGTTGTACCAGAGCCCGCGGGTGTCGGTGTCCAGCGGAACGCCGTAGGTCTTACCGTCCTGGGCCTTTCCCGCCTGCTTGGTGGTGTCGATGTAGCTGTCCCAGTCCGGCCACTGCGCGAGCCGGTCGTCCAGCGGTTCGAGGTAGCCGGCGGCGACGTCGGAGTTGACGTTGAAGCTGTCCTCGTAGAGCACGTCGGGCGCGGTGGACGGCGACCGCATCCGCAGCTGGAGCTTGGACAGGTACTCGCCCTCCGGGGCGACCACCGGGTCCAGCTTCACCGTCTTGCCCGGGTGGGCCTGCTCGTACTGCTGCTTGACCCGCTGCATCCACTGGTCGACCTGCAGCGTGTTGCCGTAGCGGTGGTAGGCGACGCTGATCGTGTTCGGGTCGTCGGCAGCGCCGCCCCCGCAGGCGGCCAGCGACAGACCCAGCGTCGCGGTGATGAGCACGGACATCGCTCTGCGCCGTTGCATCGCGGCCCTCCTGCCAGCAGTGGTTGCGCACGGCTTGAGATCCGGATCACACTCCGGGTAGTTAATTCCATTCGTTGGAACAAGTCAACGATCTCGCCACCCGACGAGGAGCGTTCATGGCGAAAGCGTCCTGGCAGGGCACGAATCTGCCCCGGGTGGGCGGCTTCAACCGGGCTGTCGTGCTCGACGCGATCCGCCGCCGCGGCGAGATCAGCCGCGTGGAGCTGGCCCAGCGCACCGGGCTGACCGCGCAGACGATGTCCAACATCGTCCGGGCGCTGATCGAGGACGGGCTGGTCACCGAGAACGGCCATGCGCCGTCGACCGGCGGGAAGCGCCGGGTGCTGCTGAAGATCGCGCCGGACGCTTATTCGTCGGTGGGCCTGCACCTGGATCCGGAGCGGATCACCGGAGTCCTGCTGGACATGGCTGGTGGTGTGCGGCTGCGTAGTACGCGTCGGCTGCCTGACGAGGCTTCACCGTCCGCCGTCGCCTCGGCGCTGACGCGGACGCTGCAGCAGCTCGTGCGTCGTTCCGGGGTCGACGAGGACCGGGTGCTCGGTGTCGGGCTCGCGGTGCCGGGACCGCTGGACGCGGCGCACCGGCAGGTGCTCTCGCCGCCGAACCTGGCCGGGTGGGGGACGGTGCCCCTCGCCGACATCGTCGCGGAGCGGGCGGGACTTCCGGTGGTGATGGACAACGACGCGACGGCTGCCGCGATCGGCGAGCGCTGGGCCGGCGGCGAGCACCGCGCGGGCTCGTTCGTCTACGTCCACTGGGGATCCGGCGTGGGCATCGGCGTGGTGCTCGACGACCAGGTGCACCGCGGCGTCAGCAACAACGCGGGCGAGATCGGCCACCTGAACAGCGGCGGCGGACGCGGATGTCATTGCGGCAGAAGGGGATGCCTGGAAGCGCACTGCTCGATGCGCGCGATCGTCGCGGACTGGCTCGCAGCGGGCGGCGAAGCCGACGACGCACCGATCGCGCAGTCCTACGAACAACTCTGCCGCCGAGCCGCGGACGGAGATGCCTTGGCAGGCAAGGTTTTGCGGACAGCGGCGACCAAACTGGGCCAGGCACTGGCGTCGGTGGTCAGCGTGCTCGACGTCGACCGCGTCATCCTGGGCGGACCAGCGCTGCGCCACGCCTCCGACCTGGTGCGCACCCAGGTGTCGAAGGTCCTGACCAAGCACGTGTGGGCCCCCGAAGTCCGCCCGGTCCAGGTCGCCCCAGCCCTGATCGGCGAAGACGCCGGAGCGGTAGGCGCGGCCTCGCTGGTGCTCGACCACGCCTACTCGCCCCGGCTCGCCACTCTTCTCGGGCCGTGAGGGCAGCCGCAGCGGATCAATACCCCAACTTGTCGGCTCTCACATCCTGTACGCGTTCGCTCCCGACGTGTCCTCGTGGAAGAAGTCCTGATTCCGCTTGCTCAGGGACGAGCCGCCACCCTTGGCCTCGATCACGTTCAAGTTCTTGCCATCCCAGTTGACAACGTCGGTGACCCGGGACTTGTCGTACTTGACGGCGTGCGACCGGGCTTCACCCGGCTTGGTGGGGAGATCATGCGGATCGGATTTGGTCAGGCCGTGCAGTTCGAGATTGTCCATCCCGGTGCGCGCACGCAGGTACTGCAATGCACCTTCGCCATCGCTTCGGAAGCGTGTCTTTTCGCTCCGGGGTTCGCAGGACTGTTCACGTAGTCGTTGACGGACTGATCGAATTTCGGATCGTCGATCACGTGGTCCTTGTTGAACTTGTTGTTCGACATCTTGGTCGCGCCGCTGTTCTGGACCAGGCTCGGTTTCGTGTTGGAGTTGGGGGTCGCCGGAGGAGTGGACGAACCACCGCTGTTCGAGCAAGAGGAGGTCAGGCCCAGCGGATCGGTCGCGACCAGCGGGTTGGACACGTAGGTGACCGGGTTCGGTGCGGGTGCGAGCCCCAGCGGGTCCTGGCTCACGTAGCGCGCCGTGGCCGGGTCGTAATAGCGGAACACGTTGTAGTGCAACCCGGTCTCCGCGTCGCGGTACTGCCCGGGGAACCGCAACGGCGTATCCGCGCTTCGCGGATCCGGGCACGTCCGCGGTTCAACGATCCGCAGCGGTCCGATCACAGTCGCTCCCCTCGATCGTGCATCACAACCCGATGCCCGGGTGGCGAAACGGGGACTTCGCCTCATCGGTGCATTGTGTAAGTGATGAGAAGCAGGCCGAAGGGGCTGTTCTCCAGCTTGGGCACAGCGGTGGGGTTCTGGGGATCCGCGATGCGGACCCGCCCGCCCTCGTTGGCAGCCGGCAGGAGCATTCCCACGGTCTCCCGGCCCCGACGGTCCTTGCGCCGCACCCACACCAGGGCGGCGGCATGCGGCGGCAACGTCGCGATCTCGGAGACCACCCCCGGCCAGTCAACGTGGTGGCTGGTGCCGAGAACCTGTCCCAGTTCTCGCATCGTCGGCTCGTACCAGGCGGCAGCGCCCGGGTTCGGGGGCGCCGGGAGGTTCTGCTCGTTCGCGTCCCAGCGTTCGAGGAACGCCCACGGATTCCCGTTGGGGAGCCCGAACGGGTCCTCCTCCGCGCTCTTGGGGACGACGAGCGCGGAATCGAGCAGCTGGTCGCGCCAGTCGCCGGTGCGCTTGAACGTCTCCGTGGTGCACGCGAACAGCCAGCCGCGGCGCAGCTCGTCCTCGGCGGCCGGGGCAACGAGGGTGACCTCACCGCTGTAGGTGGCGTCCAACCAGGCCGTCGCCTTAGCCACAGCCGAATCGAGATCGGTGGCAGGGCGCTGCCAAGGCACCGGGATGGGTTCGGGACGCGCGGACTTCCGGTGGAAAACCGCGACGGTCAGCTGGTGGACCTCCGCATCCCGGAGCTCGGCAGGCATCCCGCGCTGGGGGTCGAGCACCAGCACCGCGCCATCCACGTACTTGGCGTAGAGAAGGTGGCCGGTGACCTCCGCATCGCGGAACCGGCGGCGCAGCCAGACCACCGCGCAGGCACCCGGCCCGGCGGTGGTGATCGCTTCGAGCGCGGTGGCCCAGGTGCGATGCGTCGTCGTGGTCGCGTCCGGGAAGTGCTCCGCCAGCAGGCGGGTCCACCAATTCGGCTGTTCGTCGGCCGGTGCCCACGGCAACGCGCTCGCCTGCGCGCCCTGCAGAACGGCATCGATCGCGACCACGCAGTTGCGGGCGTTGACCCGCCAGCGCCACGGTTCCTGACCGGGAAAGACCGGGCCGCGTGGCGGGGTGAGGTTGAGCGCCTCGTCAATGGGCACCGAGTTCGAGACCGGGAAGGGCGCGGTGCCGTCCTTGGGGACGGCGATGGTGCAGGCCAGCATGGGCTGCGCGTTGGCTTCCCGGTTCGCGCATCCGACCAACCAGCTCTGCTGCCCCTCGGCGATCGGGGCCGTGCCCACGACATCGACACGGCCCCCGTAGACGAGCTCCAGCCAGGTGGCTGCGGTGCGGATCGGATCGATCATTTCGCGAACTGCTCGATTCTGTGGCGTCGGTTCAAGGGGCGGGTTGCCGAGTTCGTCTAGTAACCCATCGTGTACAGCTCGCTGGGCGGTCTGCTGATGTCGGCTGGCAAGCCGTTCTGCGCGTCGAGGTAGACGACCGCGCCGTTGGGGTTCTTGTGCACGTTGAAGAAGTGTCCGACCGGATCACCGGGCCATTTCGCCGCGACGGACGCCACGAACCCCGGCTGTTGCTGGGCGACTTCTTGGTTGAGCTGGTTGTAACCACCCGGAACCGGCTGGAATTTGTTGGCGGGCAACCCGCTCTGCACCGCACCGTTCTCCACGTCGCCCAAGGTCATGGGATTGGTGGGCCCGACCTGGTACGGCTGATTCCCTTTGAGGTGGTGCGCAGTGGCGACCGTACAGTACCCGCAGTTGGTGTTGTGCCCGGGTACGCCTTGGTCCCAATTGGGTTTGTTGATCTGCTGCACGCCGGGATAGTGCTGCTGCATGAAATTGTTCGCCGAGTTGTAGTCGAACGCGCCGGTCGGGCCGACGAAGCTCTGCGCGCTGACCACCTGCGGAGGTGGAGGAGCGCTGTTCTGCGGGGGTGGAGGCGCACTGTTCTGCGGGGGCGGAGGGCCGCCCTGGTTGGGCGCTCCGTACGAGGACGACCCGCCACCGGAACCGCCACTTCCGAACGACGACTGGGCTTTCGGATCACCGCCTGCGCTGGACGGTGTCGTCGAGGCGGGACCGTCCATACCGGACGGTTTGGTCGGGGCCGGTTCGCTGTCGGGCACCGACCTCGAGCCAGGGCCGTCGTTGCCGGTGGGACGGGCGGGGGCTGGGCTGTCGGGCTTGTTGGGGCCGCCGCCCTTGTCGTTCTTGATCCGGTCCAGGGCCTTCTTCGCGTCGCCGAAACCGTCACCCAGCTTCTTGATCAGCGGCGACAGCGCCTTCATCGCCTTGACCAGCTTCGTGGTCACATCAGCGATCTTCGACACCGTCTTGGCCACCGCCGCCACGACCTGCGGCACCACCCACGCCATCGCGATCCCCAGCGTCGCCAGGACCTGCAACGCCCACGACACCAGACGGCCGATGAGTTCGGCGATGATGTCACGCACCAGCGTGCGCACCGCCGCCACAACCTCGCCCGCGGTACCGATTCCGTCCGAGGCGCCCTCGGCAGCCTTCTGAGCGGCTTCGATGAGTTTTCCGGTGTCCTCGCTGCGCTGCCGATAAGCATCGGCGGCATCCCCGGTCCAGTCCGCGATATCACTGCTGACCATGTTGGCCATCTCGGTGTTGATCTCACCGAGCTCCGTGGCGACGTTCTTCCACGTCTCCGAATGCGCCTTGATCTGATCCGCATCACCGGTCAACGCATCCAGCGCATCCGACAACGGACCAACATGCTCCATCAGCCAGCCGACACCAGCCGCCAGGATCGACCCGAACGGATCCAACGCCATCGTCAGCGCATCCAGGCCGGTGCCCACCGCACCCATCACACCGGACGCCCAGTCCCCGGACTCGATCGCCTTCTTCGTCTCGTCGACCGACTCCATGATCGGCACACCGCTAAAGGCCTGCGTCGAATCCTTGCGCTCAGCGACCAGCGGGTTCGTCACGACAACACTCCGGGGTAGGGGGAACGGGCTGGATCAGTCAGTCCCGCAGCGGGTCGAAGTCGGGGCCGAACTCGTCGTCATCGTCTTCGAAGTTGGGCTTCTTCTTCGGTGCCGCAGGCGGATTCGGTGCAGCGGCCGGAGGTGCGGGCGGGGCCGGCGGCGGAGGCGTGTGGTCCTCCTCCTCGGCCGGGCCGTCCCACTTCGAGGAGGTCTCCGGCTCCTGCTCCTCGTCCTCGGGCTCCTCGGGGAAGCGTTCGCGCAGGTTGTCCAGCATCATCGTGCGCGTTTCCTGGTCCTCGTCGCCGAGGTGCGCCGTCATGGTCTCGCCGACCTTGTTGGCGATGTCGGACTGCGCGCGGTGCATCGTGGACAGGATCTGCGCGGCCAGCTCCGAAGGCGGCATGGAGCGGATCTTGTCGGTGAACTCCAGGTCCGTCACGCTGCCGTCGGCGCGCACCGTGACCTTGATGTGGCCGCCGTTGCTGGACGCGGTCAGCCGCAGCTGCTCGGTCTCGGCCTGCATGGCCTGGTAGCGCTGGGCCTTCTCCTCGAAGCCCTTCGCCCACTCCTGGATCCGCCGCTCCGCATCGTCCGGGTCAGCCCCGATCGCAGCGAACCCGCCCTGGTTCTGGCCCGGCATTGCATAACCTCCAAAAGACTTCTAAACCTGCGATCCGCCTGCTGCCCCGACCTCGGGGGGGCGGTGCGATGTCAGCTGCTAGACCCGTACCTCAGGTCGAGTAGATGTCGCCCTGGTACGTGCCAGTGGGGCGCTGCGTCGACTCCGTGGCCTGGTGAGCGGGCGTCGTCATCGGCTCGCCCTGCTGGGCCGGTTCCAGCGGAGCATGCGCCGGCGACGACATGGTCACGCCCAGCTGCATCGGCTCCATCGGCGCGTGCTGCGGCGTCGACATCGGCTCGCCGCGCTGCATCGGTTCCGGCGCGTTCTTCGCCGCATACTGCTGCGGCTCCGGCGCGTTCTTCGCCGCATACTGCTGCGGCTCCGAGTCCATCATCGGGCCGGACGACGAACGCCCCAGCATCGCAGGCGAAAAGCCCTGCTCCGCCGACTGGCTGGGCATGTGGCCGATGTTTTTCGCCTCGTACGAGGCCGAGGTCGAACCGCTCGGCGCGTGGCCGCCCGACGAAGAGCCCGAGCCCGAGCTCTCGACTGGTTCGCGCAGCGCGACGGCCGACTCCTTGACCTTGACGGCGTCGTCGAACTTGGAGAAGTTGTCCGCGCCCGCCTCGTCGGTCTCCTGGTAGTCCTTGGCCGTCTGGCGCACGTTGTCCGCCGTGGTGGTGATGCCCTCCTTGGCGGCCTTGAGCGCCTCCATGCCCTCCTCCTCCATCGGGTTGATGATGGGCGGGAGGAACGAGCACAGCACACCGTACGCCTCGTCGGACATCGCTTCCTGAGCAGCGGAAATCGCGGTGTCCACCCGGTCGGTCAGACCTTCCAGATGGCTGGCGTGCGCGGTCAGGTCCTCGGCCACGACCTGGAACGTCATGGTGATCCCCCTACAGCTCGTCAGTCGAGTTTGGCCAGGACTTCGCCCAGGCGGTGCTCGATGCGGCGGTTGTCGGCCGGGGCGATGCTCACGTGGGAGCGCTCGCTGACCATCAGGTACCGGCCCTCGTTGGTGTCGAACCAGGTGACCAGCGTCTTGGACCGGGCCTCCTGATGCGTGACGCCGAACTGCCCGCCACCGACGCGGGTTTCGACCAGCTCAGCCAGCACCGCTGCGTCCTGGCCGGACATGCCCGCCCGGACCAGCGCGGTCTCGTCGTCGTAGTCCCCGCCGAACGGGTCGTCGTCGTCCTCGTCCAGCGCGCGGTTCAGCTGGTCCTTGGGGACCGACAGCGCACGCTTCATGCCGGGTTGGCCGGGCGGCAGCACGCCGACCGCCGCCATCGCCAGCGCGGTCGGGCGGATCTCGGTCAGCCACAGCTCGCCGGACACCAGCTGCGCCAACACCCCGGCGCGGCGGGTGACCGCGGCCAAGGCCTGGACCGGCTGGCCGACGTAGCCGACCACGTCCACCGAAGTGTTGTTGTCGACGATCAGCTGCAGCAGACCCGCCAGCCGGTCGTCGAGCTGGTCACCGGAGGCCATGCCCCGGTCGGCCAGCGAGCGGAACGCGTCGGCGGCGAGGTCGGCGCGTTCCTCCATCGTCCGGCCGAGGCTGGGCACCTGGAGCGGGAACTGCGGGCGACCGTGGCCCAGAGCTCCGGTGACGAGGTCGTACTCCGCGGCGGACAGCACGAAGTCCGGCGCTGCTGTCGTCATCATCCCTGGTCCCGCTTCTTCTTCTTGCCCTCACCGATCACCGGCGGCGGCAGGTCGGCGCCCGGCACCTCCACGATCTGTCCGCCCTGGACGTACTTCGCGCTGCGTTCCTTGTCCTCTTCACCGCCACGGCCGCGGTTGCCCATCGCACCGCCGCCCATGCCCGGGGCTCCGGCAGCACCGGCCTGCCCAGCGCCACCGCCCATGCCACGGGCGCCAAGGCCGGGGTCACCAGGACGTCCTCCGCCGGTCCCCGAAGAGCCACCGGGGGCCAGGTTGGACGAGCCACTGGCACCGCCGCCAGCACCGACACCGGCTCCACCAGCGCCACCGCCGACGCCTCCACCTCCACCCAAGCTCGGGATCGCGCCCGGGCCGCCGCGGAAGCCACCGGGGCCACCGCCAGTGCCACCGGGACCGCCACCACCGGGGCCGGTCAAGCCACCGGGGCCACCCGGGATCGGCGGGACCTGCCCACGCCAACCCGGGCCGTTCTGGTTACCGGGCTGGTTGCTGCCGGGCCGGTTCCGGTTCGGACCGGAAGGCAGCTGCGGACCCGGACCCATGTACGGCCGCGGCTGGTACGTGTGATCCCCGTTGCCACCGGGTCCTGTTGGGAGGGTCGGCGGCTTGAAGCTCTGCGGACTAGTGCCCTGCGGACTCGTCCCCTGCGGGGTCGTGCCGCTGGGGTCCAGCGGCGGGATGTTCGGCATCGGCATCGACTTGGTCGGACTGTCGAACCCGCCGCCAGGTCCGCCGCCGATCCCACCAGGCCCGCCACCGAGCGCACCAGGGCCGGCGGGGCCATCGCCCAGCTTCGGCATCGGCATCGCCTTCGTCGGACCGTCGAACCCGCCGCCAGGTCCGCCGCCGATCCCACCAGGCCCGCCACCGAGCGCACCAGGGCCGGCGGGGCCATCGCCCAGCTTCGGCATCGGCATCGCCTTCGTCGGACCGTCGATCCCACCGGGCCCGTTCGCCGCAGCCGGCGACATGCCCTCCGGGGTCGTGGAGGCCGGATCCATCGGCTGGCCCTGCTGCTGCGGCTCAAGCGGCTGGCCCTGCTGCTGCGGATCCATCGGCCGGCCCTGCTTCTGCGGCTCGAGCTGCTGGTCCGCACCGCCAGCGGCCATGGGGGCCATCCGGGCGTGCATCCGCTCCTCGGTCACCGGGTTCGGCGGCGGGGTGAAGCGCGGGGTCTCGCTGTCGATGGTGCGAGACTGGGCCTCCATGTTGGTCATGACCTGGACCGCGCGTTCGTGCGCGGAGGTGGCCTGAGCCTGGTGGGCCTGCAGGTCGTTGGTGGCCCTGGTGAAGCTCTCGAGGTCGTTGGTGGCGTAAGCGCCGATGACCGCTGCGGTCAGCACTTCCCCGCCCTTGACCGGTTCGGGCATCTCGGCCTTGGCGACCTCCATGACCCGGCCCTGCGTGGAGATCCGCGCCGCCAGCGAGCCTGCTGTGTCGCCCGCTTGGACGTTCCAGTCGGCCAGCTCCTGGATCGCGGCGCGCGCTGCGTCAGCGGCCTGCCCCTGCCAGCCGGTTTCGGTGCCCCGAACCCGCTCCGACATGCGCTGCGCGGCTTCGCCGATGTCGCGGCTCAGCCCGTTCCACTCGTCGGACAGCTGACCCACTCGGCCGGGGTCGTTGTCGGTGTGCACCGCCGCGTAGAGCTCTTCGTGGCTGCGCGAGGCCCAGTTCTGCGTTTCGGTCAGCACGATGTCCGGCTGCTCCGGACTGCTCATCGGCTGGGTCATCTCCGCCCTTCATCCCCTCGACTGCGGTGGGCGCACCCCAGCGTCGCCCGACCCATCACATGCGGTTCTGGAACGCGGCGTCCGCGATCTTGCGGAAGTCGTCCGCGGCGTGCTCGTCGGCGTCCCGGTAGGTGCGCATCGCCTCGTTGATCGCGTCGCGCGCTTCTTCGACGACCGCGCGGTACTGCGTCAGCACGTCGGTGAAGGAGTTCTCGCCGCCCTGCGCGCGAGTGGCGAACTTGACCGCCATCGCCTGGCCGACCGGGTTCTGCCCCAGCGGCGCGTTCCCGGTGAGGCCGTTGGCGCGCCTCAACCATTCGTCCACTGTGGACATCTGGTCTTCCAGCGCTTCGCGGAGCTGCTCACCCGCGGCCGGCTCCAGGCGCAAGTCCTGCGATTCGACCGCTTGGCGCAACTGCTTGATGCCTGCGGCGGAACGGGCCAGCGTGCGAGTCGCCTGCACTTCCTCGGGTTCGCTCATGAGTCCCCCAGACACAACAACACCGCACTATGATCGCAAGCGTCGCCAACGTCGGCCCAACGTCTCGCCAATACATCGGGGCAATCGGTGAGCGCGTCCGACGGAGCATTCGAACGAGAGTGGATGTCTTCTCGAGGAAAACCGCCGCAGCTGCGGATTCGCCTGCTGGGGCCCGTGGAACTGCTGCGGGCCGACGGCAGCGCGACCGCGATCGGCGCCGCCAAGCGGCGCAGCGTCCTGGCCGCGCTGGCCATCGAGCTGAACCGCGTCGTGTCCGCGGACCGGTTGATGGACATCGCGTGGGAGGGCAAGCCACCGCCCACAGCCAAGGCCGCGCTGCAGGGCCACATCGCCAAGCTGCGAAGGGAACTCGGCGACGGTGTCGAGCTCGTCACGCGCGCACCCGGCTACCAGTTGCTCGCCCCGCGCGCCGCGGTCGACATGACGCAGTTCGAGGACCTGGTCGCCGCGGCCCGCAACGCCCCCGACACCGAGGCGGTCGAGCTGCTGGACGCCGCGTTAGCCCTGCACCACGGCCCGCCGTTGGCCGATGTCGCCGCTGAGCTGCTGCGCCGCGAGGTCGTGGACCGGCTGGATGAGTCGATGATCAACGCGGTGCACGAGCTGGCCTGGCGGCTGCACCGGATCGGCCGCGCGGACGAGGGGATCAACCCGCTGCGCGAGGCCGTGGCGATGCGCCCGCTGCGCGAACCCCTGGTGGAACTGCTGGTGCTGAGCCTGCACCAGGCCGGACGGCAGGCCGAGGCGCTCGACGTCTACCACTCGACGCGGTCCCGGCTCATCGAAGAGCTCGGCGTCACCCCAGGTCCGGGCCTTCAAGCGGCGTTCCAGACGGTGCTCAGCGCGGAGGGTCCGGAACCGACCGCGGTGCCGTGGCAGCTGCCCAGGGAGAACAGCTGGTTCGTCGGCCGGGAGGCCGAGCTCGCACAGCTGGACCGCAGCCGCGGCGACGGCGATGTCCGGATCATCACCGGCCCGGCGGGGGTCGGCAAGACCGCGCTCGCGCTCCGCTGGGCGCACCGGTCGGCCGAGCGCTTCCCCGACGGCTGCCTGTTCGCCGACCTCCGCGGGTTCAGCGAGACCGAACCGGTGGAGCCCGGCCAGGTGCTGAGCGCTTTCCTCCGCGCGCTCGGCGTGCCCGATGTGCGCATTCCCGACGATCTGGACGAACGTGCCGCGCTGTACCGGTCGGTGCTGGCGGACCGGCGGGTACTGGTGGTCCTGGACAACGCGAGCTCGGCCACGCAGGTGAAGCCGATGCTGCCCGGATCCGGCCGCGCAGTGCTGGTGACCAGCCGGAGCAGGCTGGACGGACTCGCCGTGATCGCTGGAACAGTGCGAGTGACGGTGCCGCCGCTTAGCCGGGAAGCGTCGGTCGACGTGCTCCGGTTCGTGCTCGGTTCCAAGCGGATCGACGCCGAGTCGGAGGCCGCCGTGGAGCTGACCGAGCTGTGCGACCGGCTTCCGCTGGCGCTGCGGATCGCCGCGGCCCGCGCGGCGGGACCTCCGCAGCGCACGATCCGCTCGCTGATCGACACCTCCTCCGACCCGCGCCACCGGTTGGCCAAGCTCTCGCTGCCGGACTCCGGCGAAGGCGTCCACACCGCGCTGACCGGCAGCTTCCAGCGGCTCGACGCCGGCGCGGCCCGGCTGTTCCGGCTGCTGTCCGAACATCCCGGCGGCACCGTCGACTGCTTCGCCGCCGCCGCGCTCGCGGACACCACGATCCACGAGAGCTTCATCCAGCTGGAGCGGATGGCGGCGTTCCACCTGCTGCACGAGACCGACGACGGCCGCTACCTGCAGCCCGGGCTGGTCCGGCTGTACTCCACCGCGATCGCCGCGGAGGAGTCGGACGTGGAGCGCAATGCCGCGTTCAACCGGCTGCTGGACTTCTACCTGCACACGGCGGATCGGGGGTTGCGGTTCGTCTCGGACTCGCCGTGGCGCCGGTGGACCGGTCCGCCGCCGGCGGATCTTCCCGAGATCCTGAACGCGCAGGCGGCGCTGCACTGGTTCCGGGCGGAGGAGGCGAATCTCCACAAGATGCTCGGGCTGGCGATCCTGCGCGACGAGCACGCGCGGGCCTGCCACCTGGCGTTGTCCTTGGAGCGCTTCCACCACCGGCTCGGCGACCGCGCGGCTCAGCTCGAGGTGTTGCGCTGCGGCCTGAACATCGCGGGCGAGCTGCGCGATGTGCGAGCGCAGGTGACCTTCTCCGTCCACCTCTGCGAAGGCCTGGCCTCATGAGAAAGCCCCGTGCTTCGGCACGGGGCTTTTCCGTTGTGGTGTCAGGAATCCGCGTGCGTGATGGCCTTCGCGACGGCTTCGCCGAATGCCTGCATTCCCTTGGCGTTCGGGTGCAGCGGTGCTGCCACCGACGTCGGGATGACGCCTTCGTAGTACTTGTCCTGCGGTGCCGCGCAGATGTCGTGACCGCGGCTCACCGCTGCCAGGTCCACGAACTTCGCGCCGTGCGCCGACGCGCGCTCGTGCAGCATTTCGCTCAGCTCGTCCACGCTGGACTGGATGTAGTCGGCGTCCTTCGACCACACCGGCTGGATCGGGTAGCAGCCGCCGGGCCGCAGGTAGGTGCCGTAGCCGACGACCACGATCTCGGCGTGCGGCGCCTTCTTCTCGATCTGCTTCAACATCCCGTCGACCTTCGGGGCCAGCGCGTCAATCCGCTCCGCCAGCTCGTCGCGCCCGCCTGCGGTGAAGCGGTCCTTGCAGGACCTGCCGGCCGGTTCCGGCAGCAGGTTCAGGCAGGACACCGCGGCCTGCACCAACTTCACGTCGTTGCCGCCGATGGTGACCGTGACCAGGTCGGTGCTGCGCTTGAGCGCGTCGTACTGGGGCGGCACTACGCCGTACTGCTTGTTCGAGAAGTCGCTGATCGTCGCGGCGGAGCAGGTCACGTCGGTCAACTCCGCGCCGATCAGCTCCGCAGCAACCCGCGGGTAGTTCTTCTCGGAGCGGAAGCAGTTCGAGTCCGGGTCCTGGTCGGGGATGAGCGGGCCGGCCGCGGCGGAATCGCCCATCGCGACGTACTCGAGGTCGTTGGTGGCCGCGTGCGCTGTCGGGGCGAGCGCGACCGCTGCGGCAGCCATGGCGAAGCCGAGTTGGGTGAGACGACGGAACCGGACCACGCGAACCTCCGTGCCGTGGCGAGGACTTGGCCAACCTGATCTAGCACGGAAGATCCACCCCAGCCAGACACTTCACCCGATCATCGAGTGGCACTTCCGAAAACCCGCACACCACCTGCGAAGGGTTGCCAATTTCTCGCGAAATTGACCACCCCTGGGGTGACGGCTACTGGTCGCGGCGGAGGGCTCTGGTGATACCGGCGGCGACTGTGGTGGCGAGGATCCAGCCCGAGGCGATCAGGACGACGGTGATCCACTCCGAGTTGCCTTCGGCTCGCCACATCACGTCGTGGCCGAGGTTGATGATCGGCACCAGTTGGTCCACTGTGTACAGGAACGGGTTCCAGACCGGGTGGTCCTCCTCGTTGATCGGGTGCAACTCGTGGAAGTTGAACCAGCTGGTGCCCGCCGCGGTCAGCAGCACCAACCAGATCAGCGCGCGCAGCGGCCGGAAGCCGTAGCTCACCGTGACCAGCTGCAACGTGCTCCACAACCGCACCGGCAGGCGGAACACCGGCCGGGTCGCCGCCGCGATCGCCTGGTACCGGCGCCGCTGCTTCTCGATCAGCACCGTGACCGCGTGCTCCTCGTTGCCGTTGCCGCGGAACACCTTCGCCAGCTGGTCGTAGGGCCCCGGCTGGTACCGGCCGCCGGAGTTGGCGCGCAGCCAGCCCAGCCGCTCCAGCACGGTCGCGCGGTCGGTCGGCTCGATGGTCTCGGTGAAGTTGTCGTAGGTGAAGTCCTCGACGTCCACGCCACCGGACGCCGCCCACAGCGCCGAGTTGTCCGCCAGCAGCTCGCACTGCGCCTGCCGCAGCATGATCCGGCCCTGCGGTGCGGTTTCCGGCAGCAGCGTGAACTCCTGCACGACCAGGCCGAAGGCGTTGATCGCGTTGCGGCTGGAACCGTCGCCGAGCCGGCAGCCGTAGAAGTTGGCCTGCCGCCCGATCTGCGCGCGCCGCAGCTGCACCTCGCCCTCGGCGAGGAACGGCCGACCGCCCGACGCGCACACCAGGTCGCGCGCGATCTGCGCGGCGCGCAGGTCCACCGACGGCTTGTAGGCCAACTTGTGCCGGTGCCAGGCGGGTTTGGTCAGCTGCGCCGAACGCAGGTCGACGTTGGCGCCGATCCGGGCGCCCTGCAGCTGGAGGGAACCCGCGATCTCGGTGTCCCGGCAATCCAGGTTGCTGCCCACCTTGATCCGGCTGGCCTGCACCACGTCGGTGCGCGGCCCGCGCAGCCGCGCCCGGTTCAGCTGGAAGCTGCCGTAGACCTGGACGTCGACCATCCGCACCTGGCCGTGCAGGTCGGCGCGCGAGGCGTCGACGTTGCCGAGGATCTCGGTTCCGTCGATGTGCAGCGCACGCAGCGGCTGCTCCACCGCGGCCTTCGCCGACCGCGACCAGCCCAGGTCGATGCTCGCCCCGGCCATCCGCAGGTCGCCGCCGATCCGCGCGCTGACCATCCGGATCGTTCCGCCGCTGCGGAAGTTCTGGTCTATCTGCACGTCACCGCGGATGTCGCCGCGGTCGAAGATCAGCGTGCTGGTCGGGTCGTCGTGCTTGGACTCGCCGCGGCGCGGCGGCATCATGCCGGGCTCCAGCACCGCGTCGCGCAGCCGGACGTCGCCGGCGATGTGCGCGCTGGGTATGAACATCACCCCGGCCACGCTCAGCGGCCGCTTGCTCGTCGGGTCGACGTCGCAGCGCAGGCTGCCGCCGATCTGGATCCCGTTGGCGTTCAACGCGATTCGCCCGCGGTTGCGCAGCGTGCCGCCGGAGAGGGTGAGGTTGCCGCCGACCTTCGCGCCGGGGATGCGGATCTCGCCGCGGACCTGCACCCGCAACCCGATCAGCGCACCGGACACCGACAGCCGGTCGCCGTAGATGGCGCGGCCTCCGGGGTTGCGCAGCTCGCTGTCGTTGAACAGCAGGGAACCGCCCAGCTGCGCGTCGGCGAGGTCGATCCCGCCGTTGCTGGTGCAGTTGCGCAGCACCGTGTCGTTGCTGGTGCTGAGGTTCCGGGCGTTGAGGCCGGGCAGGCAGCAGTGCCAGAGGACCAGCCCGGCGATGCTGGCCTGTCGCAGGTCCGGGACGAGCTCGAACCGGCAGCGGACGAACTCCAGCAGGTAGGGAAGGTCGGTGGCGCGCAGGTCGACGCGGCCGGTGATCACCGCGTTCTCGATGGCGATGACCGGCTGCTGGCCGGTGCGGCGGGAGAACGGCCGCCAGCCGGTCTCGTCCAGCGACTCCACCAGGCGGCGGCTGAGGTACTCGCCGCGGATGACCCGCTCCGGGTCGTGGCTGACGGCGTGCACGTCCAGCGGTGGGCTGGTGTCGGGGGCCACGCGGTCGCTTCTGCTCTGCCGTAGGAGCTCCTCGAACCGCTGCTCGGCAGCGGTCAACGGACCGTTGCTCTCCCACGGCTTGACGACCGCCACCAGTTCCCCCGACCGTGTCCAGTTTCGTCGTTCCACACGAAAGGTAGTCGATCTACGACTCCACCAACTCTGACGTGTGATCTCGCCAGAAGGTTGCGAACAGCCCAACGGTGCAACCGAACGGCCCAACGAGAAGTTCCACGTGAAACCACCCCTGCGCCCCGCGTTCCCCCGAACGCACCAGCCCCCGGCGCGTCGGACACCCAACACGCCGGGGGCAGTGGACAACTACCCGCCCCTGTGGACAACTCCCGCAATCTCAATGGAAATCAGACGTCTGATTTCCATTGAAATTGCGCCCATCCCAGGCCGGCGCGGTCCGCGAGGGTGCCGTACCGGGGGGGCGGGCGGAACCACAGTTTCAATTGAAACTGTAAATCCCAGGCACGGCGGATCACAGTTTCAATTGAAACTGTGGCTCTAGGGTCGGGACCGGCGGGCGGGGACTGGTCACTCCACGGCGGCTTCGGGGTGGGTGTGGGTGTGGGTGGGGTCGAGGACTCGGGCGAGGAAGGTCCGGGTTCGTTCTTCATTCGGGTTGCCGATGACGTCGGCCGGGTCGCCCTGCTCGACGATGCCGCCACCGTCCATGAACAGGACGCGGTCGGCGACCTCGCGGGCGAACTGCATCTCGTGGGTCACCACGAGCATCGTCATGCCCTCGTCGGCGAGCTGGCGCATCACGCCGAGCACGTCGCCGACCAGCTCCGGGTCCAGCGCCGAGGTCGGCTCGTCGAACAGCATCACCTTCGGGTTCATCGACAGCGCCCGCGCGATGGCGACCCGCTGCTGCTGACCGCCGGAGAGCTGCGCCGGCATCGAGTCGACCTTCTCCGCCAGCCCGACCCGGTCCAGGTTCTCCCGCGCGGTCTTCTCCGCGGTCTTCTTGTCGCGGCCCAGCACCTTGCGCTGCGCCACGGTCAGGTTCTCCAGCACCGACAGGTGCGCGAACAGGTTGAACTGCTGGAACACCATGCCGATGTGCCGCCGCGCGCCGTCCAGGTCGGTGTCCGGATCGGTCAGCTCGATGCCGTCCACCGAGACCTTGCCCGCGGTCGGCTCCTCGAGCAGGTTCACGCAGCGCAGCAGGGTGGACTTGCCGGACCCGGACGGCCCGATCACGCACACCACCTCGCCACGCTCGACCTGCAGGTCGATGCCGCGCAGCACCTCCAGCGAACCGAAGGACTTGCTCAGCCCGGAGATCTCGATCATCACAGTTCCGCCTCTCCGCGATTCACGGTGGTGGTTGCGTTCAGCATGAATCTCGCGTTTCGCGGCTTCTCGTGGCTGGTTCGCGTCACGTTCCCCTGAGGTGCGGTTGCGCAGGGCTCGGGTTGGCACGGACTGTTCATGCTCCCGCGCCTCCGTGGCCGCTCTTGGTCCGCACTCCGCTGCCGTACCTGCGCTCCAGCAGGTTCGAAACCCGGGACAGCGGGATGGTGATGATCAGGTAGCACAGGCCGGCGATCAGGATCGGCGTCAGCGACTGGTACTGGTTCAGCGCGCCGCGACCGAACTTCGCGAGCTCGTACTGGTCGGCGGACAGCCCCAGCAGGTAGATCAGCGAGGAGTCCTTGGTCAGCAGGATCAGCTCGTTGGTCAACGGCGGCAGGATGATCCGGAACGCCTGCGGCATCACCACGGTGATCATGGTGCGCGCCGGGGACATGCCCAGCGAGCGGGCGGCTTCCACCTGACCGCGCGGCACGGCCTGGATGCCGGCGCGGATCGTCTCGGCCATGTAGGCCGCGCCGACCAGACCCAGGCTCAGCATCACCGTGGAGTAGATGTCGAACTGCAGCTGGAACGCGATCGGCACACCGAAGCCGAGCGCGATGAACACCAGCAGCGCAGGCAACCCGCGGAACAGCTCGATGTAGCCGGTGGCAATCCACCGATACGGGGCGATCGACGACATCTTCATCAATGCGAGGACGATGCCCAGCACGAGGCCGAAGCCGAAGCCCAGAGCGGTGTAGATGATGGTGTTCACCAAAGCAGTGGTGATCACGTCGGGGAACTGCGCCGCGGCGACCTCGACGTTGAAGAACGCACGGCCGATCTGGCCCCAGTCAGCGACCACGACCAGCGCCACAATCGCGATGACCAGGACGGCGTACTGGATGCCGCGGGTCAGCCTCGCTCGCTGTCGTCGGCCCATTCTGCTCGTGGGCCGCTCGGTCTCGGTTGTCATCGAAAGCTCCTGTGTCTCACCGGGAAACAGCCTCAGCGGGTTTCGCCGGAGCAGCTGGTTCCAGGGGCGGGCGACCAATCACGGCCCGACGGAGGACATTTGCGTGGTCAGCGTCGCGAGGCCAGCGAGCTGCGGGCCCCGCGACGGCTGGTCGCGTCACTCCGGCTTTTTGCCGAACCACTTCTCGTAGATGGCGTCGTACTCGCCGGATTCCTTGGCCTTCTTCAGGGACTCGTTGACCTGCTTGAGCAGCGCGGCGTTGCCCTTGCGGACCCCGATGCCGTACTTGTCGCCAGTGGCGAACTCCGTGGTCACCTGGGTGTCCGGGTTGTTCTTGGAGAAGTTCAGCAGCACGCCGTTGTCGTTGATCGCAGCGTCGACACGACCGGTCTGCACCGCGGTCTCCTCCAGCGCGAGATCGTCGAAGACCACGACCTCGTAGCCGAACTGGTCCTTGTTCTTCTCGGCGTACTCCTGGCCGGTGGTGCCGACCTGGACGCCGAGCTTCTTGCCGCGCAGCTGGGCGAGGTCGGTGGTGCCTGAGTCCTTCTTGACCAGCAGCGCCTGCTCGGCGTTGAAGTACGGGTCGGAGAAGTCGAGGTTCTGCTTGCGCACGTCGGTGATCGTCATGGCCGCGGCCGCGACGTCGCACTGGTTGCTGTTCAGCGACTCACCGGACTGGATGCCCTCGTCGAACGGGGCGTCGACGATCTTCTGCTGCACACCGAGGTCGCGGGCGACGAAGTCGACGAGGTCGACGTCGAAACCGACCGTCTTGCCGTCCTTGTCGAACTGGAACGGCTCGTAGGGCAGGTGGGTGCAGGTGGTCAGGAATCCCGGCTGCACCAGTTCCACAGCGCCGTCAGCGGCTTCACCACCACCTCCGGTCGGTTGCGCGCAACCCGCTGACAGCACAGCCAGGGTCAGGGCGGGCAGCAGAGCGGCTGCTCGAAGTGCTCCTCGACGACGCGCCACGATGTCACTCCTAGTAGGTGAGGACCTGAGTCGTTGAATGGTGCCACCCGATCGGGCGTAATCCCAACGCTGAATGTTGCGAAGCCATCAAATTTTTCGGCCACCGCGGCCGCCGTTGCCCGCCGAGATCGACAAACCTGGCGGTTCGGTACCGAGGCGACGAGAGGAATTCCGCCGAACCTCCCGCTTCTCCGTGGGTCGTTTGCCCACATCGTCCGAGTGCGCTTCAGTCTCATGTGGCGCGCGCCACTGGTCAACCGGGGCCGCGAACCGGTTTGGCCGCCACGAATCGACACCCAGAAGATCACTGTCCGTACACAGATCGTCATCTCAGGCGACGCCCCAACGCGCAGGTGTCGAGAAGTCGCCACTAGCCCATCCAGCGGTCGAGCGGATTCGCGCTGGTCCGCAGACTGCAACGAGCCCTTCGGCGAAGGCCGAAACCCCGAAGGAGGTCACGATGCTCCGTCGTTCGACCGTGCTCTGGCTGGTGGCCGCGCTCGCCGCCGTCTTCTCCGCCGTGCTCCCCGTCGCGCACGCGCAGGCCCCGGCCGCCCGATCCTTCGACGTGCTCCAGCTCAACCTCTGCAACGGCGGTGACGAGGCCTGCGGCACCCCGGGCCAGGCCGTCGACGCCGCGATCGACACCATCCACCAGCGGCAGCCGACCGTGGTGACGCTCAACGAGGTCTGCGCCTCCGACACCACCCGCATGACCAGCGAAACCGGCTACGGCTGGGAGTTCACCCCGGTCGGCGACGCGAACACCGGCGACCCGGCCAAGTGCCACGACGGCCGCGGCGATGCGGGCGTGGCGATCCTGACCCACCCCGATCTCGGCGCCCCGGGCGAACCGGTCGAGCGGCAGTTCGCCGCGCAGGACGGCAGCGGTGTGCAACGCGTTCTGCTGTGCGTGCCGTACTCGCAGGTCTCCGCGTGCACATCGCACCTGTCCCGGGAAGACGGCCAGGTGGCGGCCGGGCAGTGCCGCGAGCTGACCTCGATCGCTACCGCGCTGGGCACGCAGACAGTGCTGGGCGGGGACCTGAACCTCGTCGTCGGCGGCAACCCCGACGTCCAGGCGTGCGTGCCGGACGGCTGGTACCGCAAGGACGACGGCAGCGTGCAGCACGTGTTCGCGATGGACTCCTTCCGCTTCGAACGAGCCGAAACCCTCCCCATCAACGGCACCGACCACCCCGGCCTCCTGGTGCAAACCACCCACTGACACGACGAAGGGCCCCCACCGGATTCGGTGCGGGCCCTTCAGGTCGTCGAGTACCGACCCGCGGGGGAACCACAGTTTCAATTGAAACTGTGATCCCGCTGTCGTCACGGCGGCGGCGGTGGGCCGCAGTGGATGATCGGTTGCGGTTCGTAGCGGGTGCGCTGGGTTTCGCTGCGCGTCTGACCGCTGCTCAGGTCCCGGATGGTGCGGGTGTCGGTCACCGTGAAACCGGGCGTGCCCTTGCTCGGGCTGCACGGCTCACCCGGCGGCACGACCTTCTCGTGCGGATCCGTCGGGTTGGTCCGCTCGCCGGTCTGCGAGGACACGTCGAACTGCTTGGTGCCCCACAGCTTCACCGTGATCGACTGCGGTGTCCACTCCGTGGTGATCAGGATGCCGCTCTTGGAGACGTTCTTGAACTTGACGTCGATGACGCTCGCGCCGCTCGGGCTCTGGAACACCGTCGCCTCGCGGCCCGCCGGGTAGCGGCTGATGTAGTAGCTGTGCGCCTTGTGCTCGACGTCCTGCATGCCCGCGAAGTACGAGGCGTTGTACAGGGTCGTGGCGAACTGCGAGATGCCGCCGCCGACCGCGCGACCGGGTCGGCCGTCCTGGATGATCCCGGACTCCACGTAGCCCTGCGCGGCACCGCGCGGACCGGTGTGGCCGTTGAGGCTCCACGTCTCGCCGGGCTTGATGACCGCGCCGTTGACCTGTTCGGCGGTGCGGCGGATGTTCACCCCGGACGCGGACTCGAAGCCACCGGTGCTGAACTCGCCGACGACCTCCTTGATGCCCAGCTGGTCGGCCTGTTCGGTGGTGAACTTCGCCGGCTGGTGCTCGTAAACCGCCTGCACCGAGCGCTCTTCCGGCGCGCGCAGCACGTCGAGGAGCTTCTCGAAGCTCTTGTCCCAGTTCACCCCGATTCCGTCGACGGACGGCCGCACCACGGGGTGCCCGCCCTCGAGCACGATCTCGGCGTCCTTGCCGGGCTTGATGGTGTCGGCCAGCTGCGGCTCGACGGCGCCGACCGCGGTGGGCATGTCCACGCTGGCCTTCAGGCCGCCCTGGCCGTCCGGCTCGAAACGCAGCGCACCGGCGATCGCCTCCGGCTCGAGGGTCGCGTCCTTGCCCTCGCCGCGCACCGTCACCGGCGACTTCACGGCGGGCTCGGCGACCTCGCGCAGCGCCCGCTGCACGCCGTCCTTGGTGGTGCTGACCGGCTTCTCGGTGAAGGGGATGCTCACCGGACCGCTCTCGGCCCAGTGCGACAGCACCTCGTCGGTGGCCTTCTGCACGTCGATGGACTGGCCGGTCACGGGGTCGACCGCGACGGCCTTGGCGCCCTCGAAGCGGATGGTGCCCTCGGCCGGTTCCCGGTCCAGCTGCGGCCGGACCTGCTCCAGCGCCTGCGCGAGATGCTCCCGGTCGCCGCGGCTGACCGGGGCGACCTCGTGGGTGCTGAACAGCGAGGAGATCCGGGTGAACGGGTTGAGCGGCTGTTCACCGGCCTCCTGGACGGTCGCCGCCCAGTCCATCTCCAGCCCGGCGTCGGCCGGCTTGATGGTCGCCGAGCGGTCCGCGACCTTCAGCTCCACCGGCTCGTCCAGGCCCGGGCCGAGGTCGTTGCGCAGCTGCGTCTCGGCCGCCGCGGGCTCCAGGCCGCCGATGTCGACGCCTGCCACGACGGTGCCGCGCGGCACGGTTCCGCTGGTGAAGGCCAGGTCGCCGATGTAGAGCAGGGCCAGGGCGCCGACCGCCGCACCAGCGGCGATACCGGCGCGGATGAGGCCGCGCTTCTTGCGCTCGTCCGCCGACTGCGGCGGCACGACCGCGCTCCAGCCGGTGGGTTCGGCGTTGACCTGCGGGATCGACTGGGTCTCACCGAGCGGGAAGTTGCTGAAGTCGGCGGGCACCGCGGCGATCTGCACGGTGCGCTCGGCGTCCGACTCGGGCTCGGGGGTCACCGGGGGAATCGGGGAGATCTGGGTGGTCTGCTCGACCTCGGTTTCCGGCTGGACACCACCGGTCGAGCTCTGGTCCGAACCGGTGCGGAGCCGTTCGGTGGACGGGTCCGAACCGGTGCGGAGCCGTTCGGTGGACGGGTCCGCACCGCTGTGCTGGTCGTGGTTTTCCGGCACCGCTTCCCCTTCTCCTGTCGGTCTTGCGGTGGGGGAGCCTGGAGTCGTCGGCTCCTGCGCTTCGCCGGCCGTCGCGCCTGACCGACCGGGGTTGCCGACTACAGGTACAGCCCGGTGCCCTGCTCGGTCTGCTCGGTGGCCACCGCGTGCAGGTCTCGTTCGCGCATCACCAGGTACGCCTGGCCCTGGACTTCGACTTCGAACTGCTCATCGGGGTTGAACAGCACCTGGTCGCCGACCTTGACGGTGCGCGCGTGGCTGCCCACGCCGAAGACCTCGCCCCAGACGAGCCGCTTGGCGACCTGGGCGGTCGCCGGGATCACGATGCCGCCGTTGCTGCGGCGCTCGCCGGACTCCGGCGAGATGCGCACCATGACCCGGTCGTGCAGCATCTGGATTTCGAGCTTGGCATCGGTCACCCGAAAAGTTTACTTCTCCCCGTCCCACGACCGGCCGCCCAGGGCAGGTGTTGAGTGCCTCTTCCTGCTGCAGAGCCCGAAGTTCTCCACCCGAATCAGCATTTCGCCAGCTCACAGCCCCACCATCGGCACTTCCGAGCGACCGCACCATATCTCTCGACCCACCCGGTCACTGCGGAGCGAAAGCACCCACCAAGCACAGTCGGTACCTGGCAAGTCCCTCCGCCACCCGATCCAGCGAGCTAACCGAAACCCCACCCGCACAACCCAAACCGCGCACAACCCCCAAACCAAACAAACCCCCTCCCGCCCCGCTCCGGCAGCCCCGCCACCCGGTGAGTCGGGTGGGAAATGAACGGGCCGCTCGCCCCCTGTTGGGGTGAGCGGCCCGTTCGTTGTTTCGGTTCGGGTCAGCTCTCGGTGTCGAGGCCGCCCATGACCAGGGGGAGGCGGTTCGGGCCGGTTGCGGCGATTTTGATCGGGACGCCCCAGTCCTGCCTGGTCAAGCGGCAGGCCGGGTGCTCGATGTCCGGGTCGTCGTCGCAGCTGGCGGCCTGCGCCACCACGTGCAGCACGCCCTGCTCGATGCCGTCGGCCAGCACCAGGCAGCGGGTCAGGTCGGTACCCACACCCGCGCCTTCGACCAGCAACTCGGCCGGCGACGAAGTGATCTCCAGCCGGGTCGACGGCCCGTAGCGCTCGTCCAGCTTGGTGCCGGGCGGCGGGGTGAACACCACCGCGAGCTCCACCTCGCCCGGGGCGATCTCCGTCGCAGGCCGCTTGACCTGCTGCGACGCCCCTTCGACCAGCCGCGCGGCGACGCCCGGCGGGACGGGCCGCTCGAGCCGGTGCGCGGCGGAAGCGACCACCACGAGCTCGCCGTCGACCACCGCCGCGCCGGACGGCTCGGCGACGTCGGTCGCCAGCGTGGAGACCTCGCCGGTCGCCGGTTCGTAGCGCCGGACCGCGCCGTTGTAGGTGTCGCAGACCGCGACCGAACCGTCCGGCAGCACCGCCACGCCCAGCGGGTGCTGGAGAAGCGCCTGGTCAGCGGGACCGTCGGCGTGCCCGAAGTCGAACAGCCCGGTGCCGACCGCGGTCCGCACCTCGAACCCGTCGCCAGCCGCCTCGACCCAGCGCAGCGCCGAAGTCTCCGAGTCCGCCATCCACAACCGGTCGCCGCCGTCGGCCAATCCGGAGGTCTGGGCGAAGAACGCCTCCTCGGCCGCGCCGTCGCGCAGCCCCTCCACGGTGGTCCCGGCGAACCGCCGAACCTCGCCGGAGACCGGGTCGAACAGGCCGAGCGTGTGGTTGCCGGCCATCGCGATCACCACGCCACCAGCCGGTTCCCACCAAGCGACGTCCCACGGGCTGGTCAGCGGAGTCTCCAGGCCTGGCCCGGAGTCGCTGCCATCGCGCCACTGCTCACCGGTGCCGGCCAAGGTCGTGACGTGCCCGTCCGCGAGCCGCACACCGCGCAGCAGGTGGTTGACGGTGTCGGCGACGACCACGTCGTAACCGACCTGCTCGGCGAGCTGCTCCGGCAGCAGCGCGAGCCCGCCCGGCTCGGAGAACGTGGGCTCAGCACCGTCGCTCCGACCACGCTGACCGGTGCCGATGCGGCGCACGACGGTCTCACCGTCACCGGCGAACTCCACCAGCGAGTGGTTCGCCGAGTCCGAGACCAGCAGGTTCCCGTCGTTCAGCGCGATGACCTTGCCAGGGAACCGCAGCGTCGTCTCCGGCGCTTCCGGCGGCACGTACGGACCGTCGCCGCGGTGTAGCGTGCCCTTGGCCTCGTGCTCGGCGATCACCTCGGTGATGACGCTGCGCAGCGCCTCGACGTGGCCCTCACCAGCGGCGACGTGCACGACGTAACCCTCGGGGTCCACCACGACGAGCGTCGGCCAGGCCTTGACGGCGAAGTTCTGCCAGGTGGTCAGCTCCGGGTCGTCGAGCACCGGGTGGTGCACGGCGTAGCGCTCGACGGCGGCGACCAGCGCCGCGGGATCGGCCTCGTGCGCGAACTTCGGCGAGTGCACCCCGACCGTGACGACCTCGGCGGCGAACTCCTCCTCCAACGGCCGCAGCTCGTCGAGCACGTGCAGGCAGTTGATGCAGCAGAACGTCCAGAAATCAAGCAGGACGACACGCCCACGCAGGTCGGCGAGCTTGATCTGCTTTCCGCCGGTGTTCAACCACTGGCGGCCCACGAACTCGGGCGCACGGACACGGGAACGACGTTTCTGCTGCTCAACACTCACGAGCGGAGTCAACAACACAGGGGTCGGGCGGTGTTCCGGAGGGTCCGGTCGCACGAGCCGATTCTCACTCGCCAGATAAGTCAAGCCCACGGCAGGGCGGATGGAGCAACAGTCACTCCCCCCTCGGAGGTAGGACCAACCGCGTCACGCCGCGCGGCATCAGCCGAAGCGGAACGAGCCGATCACGCCCAGCCCGCTGAGCACGCCGACGACCGTCAGCAGCAGGCACCCGACGATGGCCGACACCAGCCACGCGCGACGTCGCGACGTCGCGACGAACGCGATGCCGAGCGCCGCCCAGAGCAGGCCTTCGACAAAGAACCACGGCTCGTTCAGCAGCAGGTCTTGCAGGTCGGCGACCTGCCGGTCGAACGACCGCCATAGGCTCGCCGGGAGCTGCGTCGGGTGAACGCCGGTCAGGCTGAGCACCCGCAGCGTGCTCATGACCAGTGCGTGCATGCAGCAACCGACTGCCCCGATCCAGCCGAGCACCGGCAATGCACGTCGCAGAGCGCCTACCCGCACCGCGACGAGCGGCAAGAGGGCAGCGAACAGGATGATCGCGGCACCGACGGCGTTGATAGCGCGGAACTGGGCGCTGGAGACCGGCTGGCCGATCATGCCGACGGTGCCGCCCGCCGCGTAATACGCCCGGTAGCAGGCGTAGGCGAACCCCCACAGCGCGAGCGCGACAACGATTCCCCGCGGCGAGCCTGGACGAGGGATCGTGGTCTCAACCGTCCGATCACGGTTTCGTGCTGCCTGCGCCACAATGCGGGGCATCCTGGGCCCTTCTCCAATGGTCACCGACGCTAGAACAGCCACGTCCCCGCGCCGGTGACTTCGGCTGCGGCTTCTGATTTTCGCGCAACGACGTTGAAAGGTCACCAAGGAAACACAAACACAAACCGAACAAACGCGACACGACCTAGAACGTCCATAAGTCCAGGACCAGGACTTTGCCCCGGAAGTCCTTGAACCGCAGGTCTTTCCCGCCGATGTTCAACCACTGCCGGATGCAGCGGTTGTATCGACATGGTCGATACAACAGATCCGAGGTTGCGAAATCGCTATTCGGAGAGCGCCAGCCTGGCAGACAGCTTTCCTCGCCCTGGCCGCGAGTGCTTGGCGTTGGCCGTCTGGCTCAGCGCGCGGACTCACCAGGCTCCAGCGCGGCGATGACTCGGGCTCGGAGGAGTTCGTACTCTTCGCGGAGGCGGACGATCTCGGGCGGGCGCTTGATCACGGTGCCGCCGACGACCAGTTCTTCCGGGTCGAACTGCTCGCGGGTCAGGTCGAGTTCGATCCCGCCGGCCAAGCGGTTCCACCAGTGGTAGTCGACCCACTGACCGTCGACGTGAACCTCGCCGCAGACGAGGTCGCCGCCGAGCAGGTCGTTGATCACCAGCGCAGTGGTTCCGCATTGGCCGCGCGCGGGATTTCCCTCGTGCCACTGGGGAATGTCTTCCGGGGCGCAGGTGTCCACACCCCAGGACGATCGGATAGCGCACTCAACTTCAACCAGCGTCCGGACGAACATGCCGGCATCTTGCCCGGCGCCACCGACATCAGCGCTGGTTCCGGCCTCGCACGTAGTACGGGGTGGCCGCCAGCGCCGGGACGAGGGCGCCGAGCAGGAGGATCACGAGTTCCATTTTCGACCCCCTTCGGGCAGGGCTCACCGAGGACACAGCAGGGTGCGGTGAACTTGAACTTGAGTGGCGGCAGAAGTGCCGGAATTGGAAAGCCCCGCGATGCTGCCAGGTCGGGGGTCCGACAGCACCGCGGGGTCATCCTGCATATCGGCGCCCAACGCCGACTCGTTACACCCTTACCAACATGTGTGTCACGTCACGTTAAAGCGCCCGTCTGGGTGAGCGAATCGATCTCCATCCAGCCGTCTAGCGCAAACACTAGATTTGCCTGTAAATCCCGATCCGCGTGGAGAGCACTCGCCTGACCTGCGCGTTCAGTCCTGGGTGAGCAGGTAGCGACCGAAGTGGGGGACGGTGAAGGCGATCTGGCCGCGCTCACCGGAATAGACCAGGCCCTTCTTGATCAGGCTGCCGCGCGCCGGGGACAGCGACGACGGGCGGCGCTCCAGGTACTGGGCGATGGACGCGGTCGGGGCCGGCTCGTCGCGGCCCGCCACCAGCTCCGCCATCGCCCGCAGGTACTCGCGCTCGTCCGGGGTCGCGCGCTCGTAGCGGGAGCCGAAGAACCCGACGGCCAGCTCCGACTCCGCCTCCGGCGCGGCCAGCCGCACGTCCTCCGCGCCGATCTCGCCGCGCACCGCCGCGTCCCAGGTCGCCTTGCCGTAGGACTGCACGAAGTACGGGTAGCCGCCGGAGATCGAGAACAGAGCGTCCAGGGCGTCCGAGGTGATCTCGGCTTCCTCGCGCTCGATCGGCGCGATCACCGCGCGGTCGGCGTCGGAGCGGTCCAGCCGGTCGATCCGCAGGTACCGGAACAGCCGCTCGGAGTAGGACTTGCTCGCCGACAGCACCGCGGGCAGGTGCGGCAGGCCCGCGCCGACTACCACCAGCGGCGCCCCCGACTGGGACAGCTCGTTGCAGGCCGCGCACAGCGCGGAGACGTCCTCGGTCGGCACGTCCTGCATCTCGTCGATCAGCAGCGAGATCCCGGCGCCGACGTCGGTGGCCAGCTCCGCGACCTCGGTGAACAGCTCGACCAGGTCGATCTCGATGCCCCCGGAGGGCGCTGCTCCGATATCCGGCGAGAAATCCCCATCGGCGTGTTGTCGGCGCGACGCAGGTTTCCGAATCCGCGCTTGACCGAACCCTTCGCGACAAATAGCTTAGCTACTAAGCGAGTTGCGAAGTGAGTGAAAATGAGCAACGAAGGACAGCCAGAACGCGCCGCGCTGGCCGCGGAGATCACCGGGCCGCTGGCCCGCCGGTACAGCACGGCGACCGTGCTGTACCACCACGCACTGGCCGAACGTCTCGGGCTCGGCCCGACCGACCTCAAGTGCCTGGACCTGCTGCACGAGCGGGCTCCGATGACCGCGAGCGAGCTCGCCGCGATCACCGGGCTGACCACCGGCGCGACCACCGGAGTCGTCGCCCGGCTGGAGCGGTCCGGCCTGCTGCGCCGGGAGCCCCACCCGCATGACCGGCGCAAGCAGGTGTTGGGCCCCACGAGCAAAGCGGTCCGCGAGGTCCAGGAGGTCTTCGACGCACTGCCGGTCGACCCCGGCGCACTGACCGAGGGCTTCGACACCCACCAGCTGACCGCGATCGCGGAGTTCCTCACCCGCGTGACCGATTACGCGTACCAGCGCGGTGCGCTGCTGCGCGCGCAAGCGCTCTCGACAGGCGGCCGACGAGCTGCCACCGCCCCGCACGAGCAGGACACGACGAAGGAGCAGCGATGACCGACGACGAGCAGATCACCGCGTTGTTCGACCGCATGTCCGCCGCCTGGACCGCCGGCGATGCCCGCGCCTACGGCGAGTGCTTCACGACCGACTGCGACTACGTCTCGTACGACGGCAACCGCGCGCAGGGCAGAGAACCGGTCATCACCTCCCACGACAAGCTCTTCCGCGGGGTGCTCCACGGCTCAGCCCTCATCGGCCGGATCGATTCGATCCGGCACCTCAGGGATGGCGTCGCGCTCGTCCACTCCACCGGTTCCGTGCTCACCGCATGGCGAAAGACGCTGCCGAAGCGACGTCTCACCCGCAACACGATCGTCGCCGTCCGCGACGCGGACGGGTGGCGGTTCACCGCGATCCACAACGGACGGATCCGGCCGGTGCCCCCTCCGGAGCCGGGCTCCCCGCCCGCTCGACTGGCCCGAGGCCTCGTCCACGTCTCGCAACGGCTCGGCCTCGGGCGTGCCGCCGTCCAACCCGACAGAAAGGGACGATCATGAATGCCATCGCCTCGCCGTCACCGCAGTACGCCCGGCGAGCCGTGCTGTGGCTGAACTACCTGCGAGTGGCCGCGTTCCTCGTCGTTTCGTTCGCTCTGCTGCCCCTCATCGCCCGGCTCGTGGGCACGCCCAGCACCGTCCGGCCAGCGCCCAGCGGAGCGGAGTTGCACCGCGCCGGGTAGCGAGCCGTCGTCGACCAGCAGATTTGGCGAGAAGTCGACAAATCGATCGCATGTCGTGGAGCCACATCGCGGAGTATCCAGTGCTCTAGCGCAGAACCTATAGATCGCGAGAAAAGGCGATGCCGCACCGACCAACCCGGCCGACGCTGTGATCTGTCACGTCGGTGGCTGCGGTCCGACTGTCGGGCGCCGAGGATCTGGGCATGGCAGCTGAATGGCGACAGGCTCTGACCGAAGCGCTCGACGCCCTGGGGATCGATCGCAGCCCGGACGAGTTGGCGGTGGCCGGCGAGCTCGGCCACCTGCCCTCCGAGCTCCCGGTCGAGGAAACCGCGATCGCCTGCATCGGAGCCGCGCTGCTGGCCGCGGGCCCGGCAGAACTCGCCACCGAGCACGCCGCCGCCTCGGTTCGCAGCGAGGTGCACCTCCGCCTCGACGGCCGTCGGCCGTTGGACGGCTTCGCCCCGCTGTCCCGGTTCTGGCGGACCTCCGACGGCTGGGTGCGAACCCACGCGAACTATCCGTGGCACCGGGATGCCCTGCTGCGCACGCTCGGCGCCGCCGACGACGTCACGGTGGAGTCGGCGATCTCGGAACTGCCTGCGCGCGAAGTGGAATCGCTCGTGGTGGCGGCTGGCGGGATCGCCGCAGCGGTGCGGAGCCCGGAGCAATGGCGGGCTGAACTTCCTGGTCAGGCGGTGGATGCTCAACCGCTCGTCGGATCGTGCCGCGTCGACGGTGCGGCGCCCCGGCGTGGCCGATTCCGGGTGCTGGACCTGACCAGGACGATCGCCGGTCCGACGTGCACCCGGTTCCTCGCGGCGCTCGGCGCGGACGTCCTGCGCATCGACCCGCCGCACCGCCCGGAACGTCCGGGTAGCTACGACTCGCTGCTCGGCAAGCGCAGCGCACTTCTAGACGCTCGAACGCCGGAAGGCCTTGCACGGCTGCATGAACTGCTCGACGAGGCTGACGTTCTGGTGCACGGCTATCGGCCGGGTGCGCTCGAACGGTTCGGTTTGGGCTTCGACTCGTTGGCCGAACGGCATCCCGGACTGGTGGTGGTTTCCCTTTCCGCCTGGGGAAATTCCGGACCGTGGGGCGAACGGCGCGGATTCGACAGCATCGTCCAGGCGGCCACCGGCATCGCCACCGTCGAATCCACTTCGGATGGCCCTGGCGCACTGCCCTGCCAACTCCTCGACCACGCCACCGGATATCTCTGCGCAGCAGCGGCTTTGGACGGCCTCCGCCGCCAGTCCGAACAAGGCGACACCTGGCTGCGCGAACTCTCACTGGCCCGCACCGCCCATTGGCTACTCGACCAACCCCGCACCGAACACCCACCGCTACCCGTGAACGTCGAACCATGGCTGACCTCGCTCGACACCCCGGACGGCCGAATCACCGCCGTCACCCCACCCGGCCGCCTCAACAACCACCCTCTGGCCTGGCCGTTCCTCCACCCCTACGGCACCGCCGACCCCACCTGGTGATCCGCTCCGTCACCCAGGACATGGTCAATTTCTCGCGAAATTGACACCCCCACGGAGCAACCCGGGGCCTGGCCTGCGGAAATTCGGTGGCGTGGGTTGTGACCATGGGGGCATGACGCGTTCGTTCGAGGAGTTGGTCGCTGAGGCGGGGGATGTGCCGGTCGACGGTTGGGACTTCTCCTGGCTGGACGGTCGGGCGACCGAGCAGCGGCCTTCGTGGGGTTATCAGCGGCTGCTCGGGCAGCGGTTGGAGCAGGCGTCCGCGGCGCTGGACATCCAGACCGGGGGCGGCGAAGTGGTGGCCGGAGTGGCGAAGTTCCCGCCGGTGATGGTGGTGACGGAGTCCTGGCCGCCGAACGTCGCGGTGGCGACGAAACTGCTGCACCCGCTGGGCGCGGTCGTCGTCGCCGACCCGGACGAGCCGCCGCTGCCGTTCGCCGATGGCGCGTTCGACCTGGTGACGAGCCGGCACCCGGCCACCGTGTGGTGGGAGGAGATCGCGCGCGTCCTGGCTCCGGGGGGAACGTACTTCGCCCAGCACGTGGGCCCGGGAACCGCGTGGGAACTGGTCGAGCACTTCCTCGGCCCGCAGCCGGAGGCGCGCCGCAAGCGCCACCCCGACCTGGAAGCCGAGGGCGCACGCCAAGCCGGCCTGGACGTCGTGGACGTGCGAACCGAGCGCCTGCGCATGGACTTCTTCGACGTCGGCGCGGTGATCTACTTCCTCCGCAAGGTGATCTGGACGGTCCCAGGCTTCACCGTCGCCGCCCACCGCGACCGCCTGCACGACCTCCACGAGCAGATCCAACGCGACGGCGTCTTCGTCGCCCACTCCACCCGAACCCTCATCGAAGCCCGCAAACCCACGATCAGCTGAGCGGTGAAGGGCACGCCCACCCGTCGCCCGCCTCCCAAGGAGGCGCTTCGCGCCGCGGTTCCCACCCGTCGCCCGACCACCACCCCCAAGGAGGCGCTTCGCGCCGCGGTGTTGAACGGCCGAGAGTGCCCTTCACCGTGAAAAGATCGCTCGTCAGGGGCGTTCGAGGATGGCCGTCATGCCTTGGCCTCCTGCTGCGCAGATGGAGATCAGGCCTCGGCCGGATCCCTTCTCGGACAGGAGCTTGGCGAGGGTGGCTACGATTCGGCCGCCGGTTGCTGCGAAGGGATGGCCTGCCGCGAGGGATGAGCCGACGACGTTGAGCTTGGCCGGGTCGATCTGACCGAGGGGTTCGTCACGGCCCAGGCGGGTCTTGCAGAACTCGGGGTCCTGCCAGGCTTTCAGAGTTGACAGGACCTGGGAGGCGAAGGCCTCGTGGACCTCGTAGAAGTCGAAGTCGCCCAACCCCAGACCTGCGCGGTCGAGCAGCTGCGGGACCGCGTACGCCGGGGCCATCAGCAGGCCTTCGTCGCCGCTGACGTGGTCCACCGCCGCCGACACCACGTCGCCGAGGTAGGCCAGGACCGGCAGGCGCCGCTCCGCGGCCCACTCCTCGCTGGCCAGCAGGACGGTGGATGCGCCGTCGGTCAGCGGGGTCGAGTTGCCCGCCGTCATGGTCGCGCCTTCGCCACGGCCGAACACCGGCTTGAGCTTGCCGAGCTTGTCCACCGAGCTGTCCGCGCGGAGGTTCTGGTCGCGCGCCACGCCCTGGTAGGAGGTCAGCAGGTCGTCGAAGAAGCCGCGCTCGTAAGCCGCAGCGAGCCGCTGGTGGCTGCGCGCGGCCAGCTCGTCCTGCGCTTCCCGTTCGATTTCCCAGGCCAGCGCGGTCTTCGCGGCGTGCTCGCCCATCGACAGGCCGGTGCGCGGCTCAGCGTTGCGCGGGATTTCCGGCACCACGTGCTGCGGGCGGACTCCGCTCAGCGCCTTGAGCCGACCGGCCGCGGTCTTGGCGTGGTTGGCCTGCAGCAGGACGCGGCGCAGGTCGTCGTTGACCGAGATCGGCGCGTCGCTGGCCGAGTCGACGCCACCGGCGATGCCGACTTCCAGCTGGCCGAGGGCGATCTTGTTGGCCACCGAGACCACGGCTTCGAGCCCGGTCGCGCAGGCCATCTGCACGTCGTGCGCGGGGGTGCGCGGGTCGAGCTTGGAGCCGAGCACGGTTTCGCGGGCCAGGTTGAAGTCGCGGCTGTGCTTGAGCACCGCGCCCGCCACGAACTCGCCGATCCGCTCGTTCTGCAGTCCGAAGCGCGCAACCAGTCCGTCCAGCGCTGCGGTGAGCATGTCCTGGTTGGAGGCGCGGGTGTAGGGGCCGCCGGACCGCGCGAACGGGATCCGGTTGCCGCCGATGATCGCTACTCGCCGAGCGGTGGCCATGGCCTGACTCCCTGGTTGCTGCGATGTTCCCTGGTCAATCTAATCTACCCGCGGGTAGGTTAGACGTCGAGCTACCGGACATCAGTGGGAGAGTTGCCATGGCCGACCGATACCAGCAGTTCACCTCGTCCGCGCTCGGGCGGCAGGTCGTCAAGCGACTCGGCCTGCCCGCGCCGACGCCGCTGCGCCGCTACCGACCAGGCGACCCGGTGGTGGCCGGCCCGGTGCTGCTCGGCGCCGCCCCCGGCCCCCGCCTTGGCGACGCGATCTCGGTCGTCACCAAGGGAATCCAGGCGCAGGTCCACCGAACGCCCGCCGATGGTGAGCGCTACTCGGCGCTGGTCTTCGACGCAACCGGGATCCGCAGCAGCGAGCAGCTGCACGAGCTGTACGAGTTCTTCGGCCCGACGATCCGGCAGACCGATCGCTGCGGCCGGGTGATCGTGCTCGGCACGCCTCCGGAGAGCATCAGCGATCGGCGGGAAGCCACCGCGCAGCGCGCGCTCGAGGGTTTCGTCCGTTCCGCGGGCAAGGAGCTCAAGCGCGGCGCGACCGCGCAGCTGATCTACGTCGCCGAAGGCGCTGAGGGCGCGCTGGAATCCACCCTGCGCTTCGTGCTCTCGGCGAAGTCCGCCTACGTGTCCGCGCAGGTGATGCGAGTCGGGCAGGCCGAGATCCCGGACGTGAACTGGGAAAAGCCGTTGCAGGACGAGGTCGCGCTGGTCACCGGCGCATCGCGCGGCATCGGCGAGGCCATCGCGGAAACCCTGGCTCGCGACGGGGCGCACGTGGTTTGCCTGGACGTGCCCGCGCAGGGCGGTGACCTCGCCGCGGTCGCCAACCGCATCGGCGGCTCGACGCTCCAGCTCGACATCACCGCCGACGACGCGCCCCAGCGGATCGCGGACCACTTCGCGCAGCGGCACGGCGGCCTGGACATCGTCGTGCACAACGCGGGCATCACCCGCGACAAGACGATCGGCCGGATGTCCCGGCAGCAGTGGGACGCGGTGCTCGCGGTGAACCTGACCTCGCAGGAGCGGATCGACGAACACCTGCTCGCCGATGGCTCCCCGCTGCGGCCCGGCGGGCGGATCATCGGCGTGTCCTCGATGAGCGGCATCGCGGGCAACGTCGGGCAGGGCAACTACGCGGCGTCCAAGGCCGGGGTGATCGGGCACGTGCAGTCCTTCGCGCCGGTCGCGGCCGAGCGCGGGGTCACCATCAACGCGGTCGCCCCGGGGTTCATCGAAACCCGGATGACGGCGTCGATCCCGCTGTTCGTGCGCGAAGCGGGGCGCCGGATGAACAGCATGTCCCAGGGCGGTCAGCCGGTGGACGTGGCGGAAACCATCGCCTGGTACGCGAATCCCGCATCGGCCGGGGTGAACGGCAACGTCGTGCGCGTGTGCGGACAGAGCCTGCTGGGTGCATGAGGGGTCGTGAGTGCGAAAGCCGGTTGGAGCCGGTCTACGCGCTCCATCTGGAGTCGATGGCGACGGCGAAACCCGCCAACGTGCTGCCAGCACC
>NZ_JBSFBZ010000065.1:0-42456 GCF_053593195.1 Saccharopolyspora sp. NPDC002376 | reverse complement strand
ACGCCCCGCGAAGTCCACAACGAGTACCTGAACCGGCGGCAAGCAGCATGAAATAGCTATCAAGGAAGCTGTCCGGAAAACGCGAGGCGGCCCAAGCTCGCTGCCCCCAGAGACACCGTGGCCTCCCGTACATCCACAGCACGGGCAACGAGCCTGATCCCGCCGTGCCCCAACGCTCTGGCCTCCGCCGCCAGCGTCAGACGCCGCTGACGCTCATCCAGATTAAACAGCAACACCTCAAACTTCGCCGCCAGCGACGCCTCAATACCCTCCGCCATGCCCAGACCACAAGGATGACAGCCGTGATCAAAACTACGAGTTAATTTTCTGCAAGCCCGTATCCCGACGGATTGCCTCGGAGCACTTGGAGACCAAACTGGAATCATGAGCGTTCCGATGGGTGAGCTGCCTGACCGCCGGAAGGGTCTTCGCAGGTCAAGACCTGTGAAGACCCTTCTTTTGTGATCTACGTGGACCCGTCACGAACACCGTGACCAGGCGGCAAGGCACTGCCGCGTATCGCGATGATTTCCGGCACCTCACCCCACACCACGAGACTCGGCGGACACGCCATGACGCCCATTCCCGTTCTATGGCGCGGGACTCATCGGCGCTCCAGGTGTGCGGAAGACCGATTGCGCGACCTCCGGCTGACCGCGAAGTAGATCGCGCTCAACACGATGAAGAACGGCACGCCCGCCCACCAGGCGATCGTGAGGTCGTCGATGAACGCGGTGGACACCAGGATCGCCGTTAGGAAGAGGATCGCTGCGATTCCGGTGATCGGCGCACCGCGCAGGCGGACCTTCGGCAGTGGTAGGCCCGCTGCTGCGCGGGTTCGTCGGAATGCCAGGTGTGTGATCAGGATGAGGATCCACACTGCCAGTGCGCCGAAGATGGACAGCCCGAACAGCACCAGGTACGCGGCGTTGCCCTGCGCAGCCGACAGTGCGGTGGCGACGAGCAGTCCGGCTGCGCTGAGCAGTAGCGCGTTGTGCGGCACGCCGCCCTTGCTCAATCGGGCGGTCCAGCGCGGCGCGTAGCCGTGCCCAGCGAGGGAGTGCAGCATCCGGGTGCACAGGTAGAGGTTCGTGTTCGCGCTGGAGAGCGCGGCGGTCAGCACCACGAAGTTCATCACCAGCGCGGCGAATGGGATTCCGGCCGCGCCGAAGACCGTCACGAATGGGCTCTCGGATACCCCGCTGCTCTGCGCGACCGTTGTCCAGGGCACCACCGTCAGCACCAGTGCGATCGCCAACAGGTAGAACAGGGACAACCGTAAAACCATCTGCCGGGCTGCGCGCGGGATGTCGCGTTCCGGGTTCTCCGACTCGGCTGCGGTCACCGAGACGACTTCGGTGCCGATGAAGCTGAACAGCGCGAACACCATCGCCAGGTACAGGCCGTTCCACCCGTTGGGCAGGAATCCGCCGTGTGCCACCAGGTTGTCGAAGCCGGTGGGCTCGGCATTCGGCAGTCCGACCGTCACCAGCGCGAGCGCCAGCAGGATGAACACCACGATCGCGGTGACCTTGATCATCGCGAACCAGTACTCGAAGGTGCCGAACAGCCCGACTGCGCCCGCGTTCACCGCGAGGATGAGCACCGAGAACACCACGACGGGCAGCCACAACGGCAACTGGGGCCACCAGAACTGGGTGTAGATCCCGGCCGCGATCAGCTCGCCGCCCACTGCGATCGCCTGGATCGTCCAGTACGTCCAGCGCACCACGAATCCCGCCCACGGCCCCAGGTAGCGGTGCGCGATCGCGCCGAAGGCACCCGCGTCCGGGTGCTGAACCACCATTTCGGCCAGCGCCCAGGCGATCACCAGCGCGACCAGCGCGCAGGCGAGGTAGGCGAGCACGGTGGCCGGTCCGGCCTGCGATATGGCCAGGCTGGAGCCCAGAAACAGGCCGGTACCGATCGCGCCGCCCAGTCCGATCATGGTCACCTGGCGGTGCGTCAGTTGCCGGCGCAGCCCGGTGTTGGACGAGTCGGAGTCCATCTCATTTCCCCGATCTGCGGTAGTCGGCGATGGCCGCGGCGACGGTGTCCACATCGGATTCGTTGTTGTAGAAGTGGAAGGACATCCGCAGCACGGTGCCGCGCGGGCTGGTCGCGATCCGGCGTTCGGCGAGCCATGTGGCGAGTTCGTTCGGGGCATCGTCGAGGAGCGCGACCTGCGGCCCGCGCGATGCCGGATCGGTCGGCGACCAAAGCCGCTCGCCCGCTGCCAGCAGCTTGTCCTGCAGGCTCTGGGTCAGTCCCCGGACATGGTTTTGCATCGCTGTCGCGTCCAGGTGGTTGACCAGGTTCAGGCCTGCGTTCGCTCCGTAGGCGGCCGGAATGCTGGGCGTGCCGGTTTCGTAGCGGCTCGCGCGTGCCGGGTGGTCCACCGAGCGCGGATCGAACTCGAACGGGTTCTCGCGGCCGAACCAGCCGGTCAGCTGCGGTGCCACTGCATCGTGCACGCCGCGACGTGCGTACAGGAATGCGATGCCGGGGATGCCCAGCATGTATTTGAGTGCACCTGCGACGAGGAAGTCGCAGTCGAGTTCCTTGACGTCGATGCGGTGCACACCCGCGGCCTGGTAGGCGTCGACGAACGTCGTTGCACCCTGCTCCTTGGCTCGGGAGATCACCTCGTGGACCGGCAGCAGGAGGCCGTTTCGGTAGGACACCAGCGGCACCGACACCAGTTGGGTCCGCTCGTCGATCGCGTCGAGGTAGTCCTCGGTGCGAACCTGTCCGGCTTCGGCCGCGACGTGGACGACTTCGGCTCCTCGGGCGCGCTGCGCGAGCCACACGTGTGCGATGGAGGGGAACTCCATGTCCGTGGTGATGATGCGCGGCCTTTCGGTGTAGGACCTGGTCGACGCCGTTTGGAAGGCTCCTTCGGTGGCGTTGGCCAGGACTGCGACCTCGTCGGGTTCGGCTCCGATCAGCTTCGCGAAGCCTCGACGCGCTTGCTCGACCTGCTGGATCCAGATGTCCCACGGTGCTCCGTGCACATGCAGGGTGCGTTGGAATTCGGTGAGCGCGTCGCCGAGCTGGAGGGAGGCGGCTCCCTGGCTGCAACTGGCCAGGTGCACGTTCTCGGTCAGCGACGGGAAGTAGGTGCGGAACAGATCCGGGTCGGTGATGGTTTCGGTGGGCAGCGTTGGGGCGGCGTTCACAGTGTGATTCCTTTGAGGGTGTGCGGATTCGGCCGGGTCAGTAGCTCGGCGGGGTCACCGAGACCAGGAAGGTGGCGGTTTCGGTGCCCGGGTTGACGAAGCGGTGCGGGACTCGCGAGTCGAAGTAGCAGCTGTCGCCCGGTTCCAGCCGGATCCGGGATTCGCCGATCTCGACCAGCAGCTCTCCTGTCTGGGCGAGCACGCACTCCTCGGAAGGGTGGCTCCACGGTTCGGCGGAGGACGTGGCACCGGGTTCCAGGCAGCCCTCGAGCAGCTCCAAGCGGCCCGAGCCGGGGGAGAGCCGCGTGTAGCTGATCCCGCCGTGCGGCGAGCTGACTTTCATTCGCCGCTCGCGGCGGACCACGGCCACCTGCTGGAGGTCCTCCTCGGCGAAGAGGCTGAACAGCGGGACTTCCAGCGTTTTCGCCAGGTGGCGCAGGGTTTCCAGGCTGGGGTCGTGGATGCTGCGTTCGACCTGGCTGAGCAGCCCGGTGGACAGGCCGCTGCGTTCGGCTAGCTGCTTGAGGGTGAGGTTGCGCTTCTGGCGCAACTCCCGGAGGTAGGGGCCGATCATGGCTCAGCTTCCGCACCTTCGACGTGGGTGAAATTTTTCAGTGAGAGTGACTCCACGTTCGAGTGAAGTCAATAGCGCGGTACCGCCGATCGCCGAGCGTCAGGAGGTCCGATGTGGATTCGCGGCATCCCCGCTGGGGTTCTCCGTTGCCAGGCGCAGTACCAAGGCTGAGATGGAGCGGGTGGTGCGTGGTCGGTCTGGGCGTTTTGGCTGGAAGCGGTCGTGTGGTGGCGTGCGATCAGGTTGCGGTGCCAGCGCAGCACTGTGTCCGGGCGTACCAGCAACCGCAGCCTGCGCAGCAGATTCCGTGGCAGTTGGTGCAGTATTGCCGCCAGGAACGCTCGATCAGCTGGGGTGAAGCGCACCCTCTCTTGGCCGAGTTGACGCTCCAGCACCGTGATCTGATGGCGCAGGGCAAGGTTCTCGATGTCCTTGTCGCGGTCGCTCATCGGCAGCAGACACAGTATGGCGAATGCGTTCGTCATACCGAGGTAGGCCAGTCGCAGCAGCACAGTCGATCACCATGCCGTGGCGCTCGACAGCAGCGAAAGCCTCCGGCCCAGCGACTACTCGACCTCCCCGGACGTACTGCCCACCGCCTCGCACCAGGGCGGATGAGGTTATCGGCAAGGGCAGGGTCAAACCATCGATCTGCTCGGCGAACAGGTGGCGTGGCAACTCCTTTCGATGGTCCGGCCCGGGGAGCAGCCTCGTCGAGCGGCTCCGCGACGCTACCGCGCAGCTCCGCGGTTGTCGCTTGATCTGCCGCAATCCGTTCACCGGTCGGCGCGATTGGTCACGGCGGTTACCGGCCAGGGCGCTGGCCGTCCAGCCGCGTCGACGTGCACGACGGTGTGCACACCCTCGATGTAGATCTCGTCGTCGCGGGTCACATGCCAGCCGTAGGTGACCGACGTCCGGCCGGTCCGGCGGACGTCCAGCCGGATTTCGCGTCGCCCGCGCCGGGCTGCGGAGGTAGGACACCTCCGCAGCCCGGCGCGGGAATGACGCGACGTCGGTGATGCCGAGCTCGCGCAGCAGGTCGTGCTCGGCGAGCTCCACCCACCGCAGCACCGACGACCAGTGGATCCGGCCGCTCGCGTCGGTGTCGGCGAACGGCACCCGGTGTGCGCGGACGTGTGTCATGGCACTTGGGCGCGACGGCGGGCGCGCAGCCCGGACCGGTACTGCTTCGGGCAGTCGTGCCCGCGGTAGTCCTGGTCGAGGGCCGCGTTCAGCGTCCAGTACGGGTCCACCAGGTGCGGGCGGGCGAGGGCGCACAGGTCGGCCCGCCCGGACGCGATGATGGTGTTCGCATCCTCCACAGAGGACACCGCGCCGACCGTGATCGTCGGGATCCCGGTCTCCTGGCGGATCCGGTCTGCGAACGGCGTCTGGTAGAGCCGCCCATACTTAGGCCGCGCGTCGATGCTGGTCTGGCCGGTGGAGACGTCGATGATGTCCGCGCCGTGCGCGGCCAGCATCGGGGCCAGCGCAACGGCGTCGTCGCCGTCGAAGCCGCCGTCCACCCAGTCGGTGGCGCTGATCCGGACGCTGATCGGCTTGTGTTCGGGCCACACCGCGCGGACGGCGTCGAGGATCCGCAAGCCCAGCCGGGCCCGGTTCTCCAGGCTGCCGCCGTAGTGATCGGTGCGCTGGTTGGACAGCGGGGACAGGAAGCTCGACACCAGGTAGCCGTGCGCGAAGTGCAGCTCGATCAGGTCGAACCCGGCCTCGTCCGCCCGGCGGGCGGCGGCCACGTGCTCGGCGACGACCCGGTCCAGGTCGGCCTCGGTGGCCTCGTGGGGGGTTTGGCCGTCCGGCCGGTACTGGATCGGGGAGGGCGCGAGGATCTCCCAGTTGCCCTCGTCGAGCGGCACGTCGACGCCTTCCCACATCGCCTTCGTCGACCCCTTGCGGCCGGCGTGCCCGATCTGCGCGCCGATCTTCGCGGTCGTGTTCTGGTGCACGAAGTCGACGACGCGGGTCCACGCGTCGCGCTGCTGGTCGGTCCACAGACCCGGGCAGCCGGGGGTGATCCGGCCCTCCGGCGAGGTGCAGACCATCTCGGTCATCACCAGTCCGGCGCCGCCCTGTGCGCGTCCGCCGAGGTGCACCAGGTGCCAGTCGGTCGGGACGCCGTCTACGGCGGAGTACTGCGCCATCGGCGAGACGACGATTCGGTTGGGCAGCTCCAGGCCGCGCACCTGGTAGGGGTGAAACATCGGCGGGGTGCCGGTCTCGACCTCGAGTCCGCGGGCTCGGGTGCGGTCGGCCAGCCACGAATCGACCCGGCCGACGTAGCTGGCGTCGCGGAGCTTGAGGTTGTCGTAGGTGATCCGCTGCGAGCGCGTGAGCAGTTGGAACACGAATTGCTCCGGCTCGAGGTGGCGGTACCGGCGGGCGCCCTCGAACCACTCCAGGCTGGTCTGCGCGGAGCGCTGCAGTGACTCGACGACCGGCTTGCGGTCCTCCTGGTACGCCTTCAGCGCCGCTTCGACGGTCGGTTCCCGGTCGACGGCGTCGGCCAGCGCGATCGCGTCCTCCAGGGCCAGTTTGGTCCCGGAGCCGATCGAGAAGTGCGCGGTGTGCGCGGCGTCGCCGACCAGCGCCACGTTCCCGGCGAACCAGTGCTGGTTGCGGACGACGCCGAAGGAGAGCCAGCCGGAGTTGTTGCCGATCAGCCCGTGGCCGTCGAGCAGGTCCGCGAAAACCTCCGCGCAGAACGACATCGAGCGTTCGTCGTTCTCGCCCGGCTGCCGCGGGACGGCCGCGAACTCCTCCAGGCCGGCGCGGCGCCAGGTGTCCCCGTCGGTCTCGACGATGAAGGTCGAGCGTTCGCCGTCGAACGGGTAGATGTGTGCCCAGAACAACCCGAACTCGGTCTCGACGAACTGGAAGGTGAAGCAGTCGAACGGCCGGGTGGTGGCGAACCAGGCGTACTTCGCGGTGCGCCGGTCCACGCTCGGTCCGAAGTCGGCCGCCAGCTCGGTGCGGATCCGCGAGTTCACCCCGTCGGCGGCGATCACCAGGTCGTAGTGTTCCCGGAGGTCGGCGAGCGGCGGCGCCTCGGTGGAGTAGACGACGTCGACGCCGAGCTCGGCGGCCCGCTCGCCGAGGATGGCGAGCAGCCGCTTGCGCTCCAGCGCGGCGAACGCGTGGCCGTCCGAGCGCTCCCACGTGCCCAGGAAGTCGACGTCGATCGCCGACCAGTGCCGGAACTCGGCGGCGATCCGGCCGAGCGATTCAGGTTCGGCGGACTCGATGTTCTCCAAGGTCTCCTGCGAGAACACGACACCGAAGCCGAACGTGTCGTCGGCGGCGTTGCGCTCGTAGACCGTGATCTCGCGCGTCGGGTCGGACTTCTTGAGCAGGATGGCGGACAACAGCCCGCCCGGGCCACCGCCGACGGAGACGATCTTCTTGGCGCTCACGGCAGCTTCACCAGTCCTTCCTGGACGACCGAGGCCAGCAACCGGCCGTCGGCGGAGAAGAGCCGGGCGGTGCCCAGCCCGGTGCCGCAGGTCGCGACGGGGGAGTCCTGAACCAGGGCCACCCACTCGTCCATGCGGCCATCGTGGTGCCACCACATGGCGTGGTCGAGGCTGGCGGTGACGACGCCGTCGTGGGCCCAGGCCGCGCCGTGGTGGCGCAGGATCGGTTCGAGCAGCGTGTAGTCGCAGACGTAGGCGAGTGCGCTGCGGTGCACGGCCGGGTCGTCGGGCAGCCGCTCCCAGGCTTTCAGCCACACGGTTTGCCGACGGCCGCGCGCCCCGTCCGCGTTGGTGTAGAGCGCGGTTGGCGCGTGCCGTATGTCGAAGCTGCGGTGGAAGCGCCAGTACTCGGCGTCCCGGGTGTCGGCGTCGGTCAGGACGTCGGCGGTGCTCGGCAGCTCCTCCGGGGTGCCGGCCTCGGGCGGCAGCGTGTCGGCGTGCTCGAGGCCGTCGACCGGGACGCCGAACTGCGCCATGGCGCGGAAGATCTCCTTGCCGGCCTGCACGCCGCGCACCGCGCGGTGGGAGAACCCGCGGCCGTCGCGGACCCGCTCGACCCCCCCAGCGGGTCGTGCCGTGCACGTCGCCGGCGCGCAGGAAGTAGCCGTGCAGTGAGTGGATCCTGCGGTCCTCGGCGCAAGTCAGGGTCATCGCCCGTTCGGCCTGCGCGACGAGCTCGCCACCGTAGGCGCGCCCGCTCGGGATGACCTGGTGGCGTGCGAGGAAGGCGTCGTCACCGTCCTTGATGAGGTCCAGCGCGGCGAGCAGTGGCGCGACTGAACTCGCGGTCTCGTCGGGCATCGGGGTCGTGTGCTGGTTCATGCGCGGCGGTACCCCTCGAGGATCGCATCGTCGACCTCCGGGAGGTTCACGACGATGTTGTCCGGCGTCCGGCAGGTCAACCACACCAGTTCCTCGGTGGTGCTCATGTTGCCCTCGACGTGCGGCATGTGCGGCGGGACGAAGACGAAGTCGCCCTCGGTGAGCCCGACCCACTGGGAGTAGTTCTCGCCGTACCAGATCCGGCCGGTGCCCTTGAGCACGTAGCCGCCGGTCTCGGCCCCGCCGTGGTGGTGCGGCAGCGAGCGGTAGCCGGGTTCGTTGGAGACCTTGCCGAACCAGATCTTCGTCGCCGGGGTGTGTTGCGGCGAGACCCCGGAGATCCGCACCGCGCCGCCGGACTGGCCGGTGCCGCGGTCCTCGGACCCGGCGCGGGTGACGACCGGGACGGCCTCGGCGCCCTGCTTGTTCTGCTCGGTCATGCGTTGCCTCCTGTCGCGGCGGGGGCGTGCGCCCCGGATTGGGTCTGGGACTCGATGTGGATCGGGGTGCTCAGGACGCCGACGCCGGCGAGGTCGACCTCGACGATGTCGCCGTCGGCGAGCAGGGCGCCGACATCGGGGTAGGGCAGGAACGCCCACTCGTCGCCGGACACGACCGCCGCGGCGGTGCCGTCGTCGGTCCGCAGAGTGGCCAGCCGCATCGCGACCTCCGTATGTCGTTTCTATGACGCCAGTAACTGAACCATGATGATTTGGGTTCGGCAAGAGGGGGCGATTTTCCGGAGTGCCGCCGTCTTCCTGGGATATCGCCCGAGCGCTTCTGGCGACTCGGCTCGATGTCAAGGGTTGTCGATTTACTGTTGGCCATGTTCTTATGACTGGCGTCACAAAAACGTCATACCGCGGGCTGCTGGGCCGAGAGGGGATGCCGTGGTCGACCAGCCGTTCTGGAATCCCAAGACCGAACTGATGCCGCACGACGACCTGCGGGAACTGCAGCTGGCCGCGCGGCTCGGGGTCGAGCTGTCCGACGCCCACGAGGGCCTGCGATTCCTGCTGCGCCGGGCGGCGACAAGGGAACTGCCCCGGTTCGAGTTGAAGGCGAAGCGGCTCACCGACCTGCGTCACACGGGTTGAACCCGGACATCGCCCGCACCGATGATCGAGGGGATTCCATGACGACCACCGCACCAACGCCCGCCACCGACCTGCTGGGCCGCGCGCTCGCCGACCACGAACGCGCCGTCCTGAACGTCTACACCGGACTGATCGAGACATTGAGCCGGGACGACCTGCCACCGTGTGCGGCGGCGAACTTGCGGGCCGCGCTGGCACCGGTCGCCGTCGCCGTCACCGACCTCGCGCTGCGCTTCGAGCACCTCACCGATCTGGAGGTGTGACGAACAGCCTGCGAGCACGGCAGCGCCAACCGGACAGCTGGCACGCGCAGGGGATAGGCGAAAGGTTCGACCGAACCTAGCGTCCGCATCAATCAGCATCGGCCACAACACCATGACGGAGGGACGGCCATGGCCGAACGGTCCTTCGCCGCCGAGGTGCAGAAACTGCGCGCTGGCGCGGGAGAGACTCTGCACGTCGAGGGCATCCTGGCAGTGACGAAGGCGCTGCTGCAGTCCGGCGTCGCCTACGTCGGCGGTTACCAGGGCGCGCCGATCTCGCACCTGATGGACGTTCTCGGCGACGCCCGCGAGATCCTCGACGAGCTCGAGGTGCGGTTCGAGAACTCCGCCTCCGAGGCGACCGCCGCAGCGATGCTGGCGGCGTCGGTGCACCACCCGCTGCGCGGCGCGATCACGTTCAAATCGCCGGTCGGCACCAACGTCGCGTCCGACGCGCTGGCCAACCTGGCCTCCGGTGGCGTCACCGGCGGCGCGCTCGTCATCCTCGGCGAGGACTACGGCGAAGGCTCCTCGATCATGCAGGAGCGCTCGCACGCGTTCGCGATGAAGTCGCAGATGTGGCTGCTCGACCCGCGGCCGAACACGACCGCGATCGTGAACGCCGTGGAGGCCGGGTTCGAGCTGTCCGAGGTGTCGAACACCCCGGTCTTCCTGGAGCTGCGGCTGCGGTCCTGCCACCTGCACGGCGGGTTCGTCGCCAAGGACAACAAGCGTCCGCCGATGACGGTCGCCGAGGCCGCCGACGCCCCGCAGCGGTCGGTTGACCGCATCGTGCTGCCGCCGGCGAGCTTCCTGCACGAGAAGGAGAAGCTGGAGCAGCGCTGGCCGAAGGCCGTGGAGTTCATCCGCGAGCGGGGCATGAACGAGCTCTTCCCCGGCGACGGGTCGGCTTCCGACGTCGGGATCATCGTCCAGGGCGGGCTCTACAACACCCTGAACCGGTCGATGGAGCTGCTCGGCTGCTCCGATGCGTTCGGGCGCACCAAGATCCCGACCTACGTCATGAACGTGACCTACCCGGTGGTCGACTCCGAGATCGTCGAGTTCTGCGCCGACAAGCGCGCCGTGATCATGGTCGAGGAAGGCCAGCCCGACTACATCGAGCAGAACCTGCACGCGATCCTGCGCCGCGCTGACCTCCCGACCGCGCTGCACGGCAAGGACCTGCTGGCCGCGTCGGGGGAGTACACCTCGCAGGTCATCACGAAGGGGCTCGACGAGTTCCTGGCCAAGTACGTGCCGAACGCCGTCACGCACCGGCCCTCGTTGCTGCTGGACCCGGCCGACCCGCGCAGCCCGCTGTCCGCACGAGTAGCCGCCGAGGCCGTCCGGCCCAGGCCGCCGGGCCTGTGCACCGGCTGCCCGGAGCGCCCCATCTTCTCCGGGCTGAAGCTCGCCGAACGTGAGACGGGACAGCACCAGATCTCCGCGGACATCGGATGCCACCTGTTCGCGATCAACGCACCGTTCGACCTCGGTGCGACGACGATGGGCTACGGCATGGGAGCGGCCGGCGCGGCGGCGCTGTCCGGCGGGCAGTCGGAGAAGCGGCCCGTGTCGATCATGGGAGATGGCGGGTTCTGGCACAACGGCTTGGTCTCCGGCGTCGGGAACGCGGTGTTCAACAAGTCCGACCAGGTGATGGTGGTGATCGACAACGACTACGCCGCCGCCACCGGCGGGCAGGATGTGCTGTCGTCCCACGCGGAGTTGGAGCGCCGATCGACGCGACACCCGATCGAGAAGGCCGCCCGCGGTCTCGGTATCACCCGCGCCACGACGATCGACCACACCTACGACGTGCAGCGGGTCAAGGACACGTTCCTGGCGGCGTTCCGGCGCAAGGAGAAGGGGCCGGAGCTGCTGGTCATGCAGTCCGAGTGCCAGCTCAACCGGCAGCGCCGGGCGAAGAAGGAGCGCACGGAGAAGCTGAAGAAGGGGGAGCGGGTCGTCCGGGAGCGCTTCGGCGTCGACCCCGAGACCTGCACCGGTGACCACGCCTGCATCCGGATCTCCGGTTGCCCGTCGCTGACGATCACCGACAACCCGGACCCGTTGCGCACCGACCCGGTCGCGACCGTGCTCGACAGCTGCGTCGGCTGCGGGGTCTGCGGCAACAACGCGCACGCGGCGGTGCTGTGCCCGTCGTTCTACCGCACCGACATCGTCGACAACCCCACCGTGAAGGACCGCCTGCTCGCCCGGGTCCGGTCCTGGTGGATCTCGCTCGCGTCCCGCGGCCTCGAGGCCAGGGCCGCTCGCATGGAGGGGACCTCCTGATGCCCACCGTCATGCCCGCACCGACGGCCTCCGCCGAGGCGTCCTGGTACGCCGGGGCCCGCCCGATCACGATCGCGATCCTCGCGATGGGCGGTGAAGGTGGCGGCGTGCTCGCCGACTGGATCGTCGCCGTCGCAGAGCAGGCTGGATACCACGCGCAGACGACCTCGGTCGCCGGCGTCGCCCAGCGCACCGGCGCGACCGTGTACTACGCCGAGCTGTACCCACCGACGTCCACATCGGACACCGCGGACGGCGCGGGGCGCCTGGAGCCTGTGCTGAGCGTGTTCCCGTCGCCGGGCGAGGTCGACGTGGTCGTCGCTTCTGAGCTGATGGAGTGCGGCCGTGCCGTGCAGCGCGGGTTCGCGACCCCGGGTCGGACGACGCTGATCGCTTCGACGAACCGCGTCTACTCGATCGACGAGAAGATGCACCTCGGTGACGGCCGGGTCGACTCCACCGAGCTGCTCTCCGCGGCCAAGCGCGCGGCCAAAGAGCTCGTCGCTGCGGACTTCGCCGCGATCGCCGAGGAGCACCGCAGCGTGATCTCCGCAGCGCTGTTCGGCGCCGTCGCCGGCTCGGGCGCGCTGCCGTTCAGCCGGGCGCAGTTCGAGCAGGCGATCATCGACGCGGGCAAGGGTGTGCAGCCGAGCCTCGCCGCCTTCGGCGGTGGGTACGACGCAGCGGTGGCGGCCCTCGCGGCTGCCGCGAAGCCGGTGACCCTGGAGCTCGCGCCGCCCCCGGCGAAGTCCACCCCCGTCGACATCACCATCGGCCCGCGGCCGGTGTCCGCCGAGGAGAAGAAGGAACGCGAGGAGGCGCGGCGCACCGAGATCGCCGCGACCGACCCGGCGTCGCTGGTCGGGCCGGATCTGCAGCCCCTCGCCCGGACCGTCACCGACCTCCCGGCAGCGGCCCGGTCGACGGTCCTGCACGGGCTGGTCCGCACCGGCCTCTACCAGGACGTCGACTACGCGCAGCGCTACCTCGACCGCGTCCGCGCGTTCGCAGTGGCCGACCCGGACCCGCGCGGGCAGGCCCGGCTGACCACCGAGGCGGCTCGGCACCTGGCGCTGTGGATGTGCTACCAGGACACGATCCAGGTCGCGCTGCAGAAGACCCGACAGCGCCGACTCGAGCGGGTCCGCGCCGAGGCCCGCGCCACCACGGCTCAGCTGACCCAGATCCGCGAATACCTGCACCCGCAGTCCGAGGAGATCACCGACACGTTGCCGTACCGGCTCGGGAAGGTGCTGCGCCGCTCGAAGACGTTCACCAGGACCGTCGACCGGGTCACCCGGGACGGGATGATCCTCAACACCACCTCGATCATCGGCTACACGATCCTCTCCACGATGGCCCGGATGAGGCCGCTCCGGCCCCGCTCGCTGCGGTTCGCGCACGAGCAGGCCGCCATCGAGGAGTGGACGGCGTTCGCCGTCGACGTCGCCGCCACCGCCCTGGCCACCGAAATCGTCATCTGCCAACAGGTCCTGAAGGGCTACGGCGCCACCTACGCGCACGGCAACGACAGCTTCGCCCTCCTGATGACCGCTGCTCGTGCTCTGCGTGGTCGTCCGGACGCCGCCGCCGTGCTGGCACGCCTCCGCGCAGCGGCGCTCGCCGATGAGGACGGCGCGACGCTGCGCGAGCAGCTGTCCGACGCGGACCTGCCCACGACTGTCGACACGAAGCAGAAAAGGAAGATGTCATGACGACCAGCACCACCGATGTCGAGCTCATCAACCCGGACACCCTCGCGAAGCCGTCCGGATTCACTCACGCCGTCCGGCACAGCGACACCATCCACCTCTCCGGCCAGACCGCGATGGACGCCAGTGGGAAGATCGTCGACGGCGACATCGTCGACCAGTTCCGCCAGGCCCTGTCCAACGTGCTCAACGCCGTGCGCGCAGCCGGCTCCGGACCGGAGGACCTGCTCTCGGTGCGGATCTACCTGACTGACGTCCCCGGTTACCAGGCGCGGGGCAAGGAGATCGGCGCGGTCTGGAAGGAGCTGTGCGGCCGCACCTACCCGGCGATGACCGGCGTCGGTGTCACCGCGCTGTGGCAGCCCGAGGCGCTGATCGAGATCGAGGCGGTCGCCGCGCACCGCGCATGACGTCCGTGCGGCAACGGCCCGGCCCCTTTCCGGGGTCGGGCCGTTGCTCTGTGGGTTTTGGTCCCCGGGCTCAGCTGCCCAGGACGGTGGTGACGTGCTCGCGGGCCGGGCCGGCGAGCCGGGCGCGCAGATTCCCGAACAACTGCTCCGCGCGACTGCCGACCCAGTTCTCAGGCAGCGCCTCCAGTGGCAGACCCGGGTCGAGGTAGGGCAGCCGTCGCCACACCGTCACCAGCGTCACGAAATCGGTGAACGCCCGCACCGGCGGGTGATCGGCTTCCTGCCACGCCTGCAGCACCGGCGACTGCCGGTCCACGAACGCGGCGTACTGGGCGTGCAGCGCGCCCAGGTCCCACCAGGACGCGACGGTCTCGGCCAGGAGGCGACCGGCGACGTGCCGGCTGCGGAACAACTCGGTGTAGCCGCGCAGGCCAGCCCGCTCCAGGGCGTGCGTAACCTCGGACTCCAGGTGCGCGGGAGCCACCCACAGCCCGGGCGCGACGGTGCCCAGCCCGAGCCGGATCAGCAGGGTGCGCAGCTGGTGGCGCTGGTCGCGGGCGCTCTCCGGCACCGAGAACGCGACCAGTAGCCAGCCCTCGCCTGCCTGGGCCCGACGCCGGGTGAAGATCCGTTCGTCGCCCTCGGCCAGGACGTCGGCGGTGGCCTGGGAGATCCGGTACCCGGCAGCGCCGCCGACCTGCTCGGGCTCGAGCACACCGCGCCGCTTGAGGCGGGACACCGCGGAGCGAACGGCCTGGCCGTCCACCCCGAGGTCTCCGAGCAACCGCACCAGGGAAGCCACTGACAACGCCCCACCGCGCTCGCGGGCGTACAACCCGTAGACCGTGACGATCAGCCGTCGGGACGGGATCGGAGCGGTGATCTCCTCCGGCACGGGTTCTGGCAGCCTAGCGACGGTCGTCACGAGGACATCGTACGGGCGTGTCCGCGCGCAGCCCACGCAACAGGCCAGCGCCGACCCGGGGAAGCGGGCGCGCGGTCATCCGACACCCCGCAGCGAAGGCGCGGAGGTGCCGCTGCGCCCGCCGGATGCGGCGGCAGGTCGTGTGTGCCGTTCCATCAGCGTCCGGGTCACCCGCGTGTACGCCCCCGGGTCGACCGGTAGCAGCCACTCGGTGAACCGGTGGCGGCGGCCAATGCCGGTGCACAGGTCGGACAACATCTCGTCGATGTTGTGCAGCGAGAACGGGATGATGTTGGTGCCGCGGGCGTGCTTGCCGTCGGTGCGCTCTTCCATCCACCGCAGCCGCCGCTGCACGAACGCGCGCCGCCGCTCGACCGGGGGCAGGTTCAGCCCGCCGTCCAGGTGGACGCCGATCCACAGTGCTGCGACCTCGGCGGACAGCGGCGACAGGAACGAGGAGTTGTAGCCGCAGAAGCTCAGGTCCGCAACCGTGTGCGGGTGGATCTGGCGGTAGAGCTCGAAGTTGCCGCGCTCGTCCACCAGCCGGTCGCGGACCTCCTGCGAAAAGAACGGCACCCGCTGGTGGAACCCGGTGGCCGCGACGATCACGTCGGCCGGGATTTCGGTCCCGTCCTGCAGCCGCGCGACCGGCTTGCCGGCCCGGGCCCCGAGAGAGCTGATCAGCATGTCGCGGTGGACGGTGATCGAGCCGTCAGTGACGCCTTCGTAGAACCCCTCGCTGACGAGGCTGACTGTCGAGCGGGCGATGTCCTCCAGCGACCCGTCCGGGATCAGGCCGAGCTTGTCCAGGTTCAGTTGGCGGACGATCTTGCTCTGCAGGCTCGCCATCATCCAATTGCGGATCCCGTGGCCCGGTCCGTGCAGGAACTTCTCGAAGCCAGCCAGGTGCGCGTAGCGGAACATGCTCTCGCCGAGGCGGGTGAGCATCACGTACTTGTAGTTGAGCGCCCCGCCAATCATGCGCGGCATCTTCCACAGCAGCTCTCGCGCGACCACGGTGGTCGAGGACGACACCTCGTTGAGGGCGACGGCGACGTCGCACGCGGACTTTCCGTAGCCGATCACGACGACGTCTCGGTCCCGGGCATCGTCGAGTTCGGTGAAGTCCGATGGCGGGCAGTACCGGCCACCGGCGGCGCGGAACTCGTCGGTGCCCGGGAGCTCCGGCATGAACGATTCGGAGAAGATCCCGTTCGCGACGACGAGGTGATCGAAGTCCTCGCGTCCGGCTGCGGTGGTGACGGTCCACCCGCCGGTGGCGCGCGGCTCGGCCGAGTGCACCTCGGTCGAGGTCCGGACCTTGTCCAGGACCCCGAAGCGGCGGGCGTAGGCCTCCAGGTACTCCTGCACCTGCTGTCCCGATGGCCACTCCGGGTAGTGCTTCGGCATCGGGAAGTCCGACAGCGAGTACGTGACCTTGTCGTTCTGCGTTGTCAGGCCGGGGTAGCGGCGGCTGCGGCTCCACACGCCGCCGACGTCGGGCGCCTTCTCGAAGGCGGTGACATCGTGGCCGAAGCCGGTCAGGATCTTGGCGGCGGAAAGGCCGGCGAACCCGGCCCCGATGATGGCGATGCGCATGGCGGGACTCCTGTGGGCGCGGTCGGTCAGTCGGCGAGCTGCGGGATGGCGGGGATGGCCTGCTCCGGGCCCATGGCGGAGTACCCGCCGTCGACGGCCCAGTCCGCGCCGGTGACTCCGGACGCGGCGGGGGAGAGCAGGAACGCGACGACAGCGCCGACCTCGTCCGGGTCGCCGACGCGGCGGGTGAGGTGGAACGGCGCGGCAACCCGGTCGGTCTTCGCGCGGTCGCCGCCGGTGAGGTCGTTCATGATCTTCGACCAGGTCCAGCCTGGGCTGACCGCGTTGACCCGGATTCCGTCGGCAGCGAGGTCCATCGCCATGGAGCGGGTGAGCTGGACGAGTGCGGCCTTGCTGGCCGGATAGACCCAGCGACCGGTCTGGGCGACCTTCGACGAGATCGAGGTGAAATTGACGATGGCGCCGCCGGTCGCGGCGAGGTGCGCCCGGGCTGCGCGCGTGACCTGCACGGTGCTCACGACGTTGACGTCCAGTGCCCGCAGCCAGTCGGCGCGGTTCGTCTCGGCGCCTTCGTCGAGGTAGGAGCAGGCCAGGTTGACCAGGCCGTGCAGCCCGCCTGCGGCGGCAGCGGCGACGGTCTTGGCCACCGCCGCGTCGTCGGTGATGTCAGTGCGGTGGAACGTGACGCGCTCGCCGAGTTCTTCGAGCAGCGGTTTGACGCCCTCGGCGTCGATGTCGGCGACCACGACGGTCGCACCCACTGCGTGCAGGGCGCGGACGACCCCGTGCCCGACGAGGGTGGAACCGCCGGTCACCAGGACCGTGCGGTCGTGCAGGGCTGACGACATGGCTGCGGAACCTCCGAAATACGACCGTCATCTAGCGGATTTGTTAACGCAGTCATAATTTGGTTATATAGCCCGTGTGACTATCCTCACTGCGCGGTCGCTGTCCGCAACGCGCGACAACCCCAGGGATGCGATCCGGAGAACCAGGAGTGGGAGGTGATGCCGTGGTCGAGGTGCTGCGTGGATTCCGACGGGTGCACTCGGTGGACCTGGAGGAAGCACTGGAACGGGTCGGCGAGGTTTTCTGCCCACACCGGCTGGAACCGGTCGACCGCCTCGTGAAGCCGGTGCGCTTCAACTCGGCCGGACTCGGCGAGGTGGGGCTGTCCTACCTGGCGTACGGGCCGTCGGTGCGAATCAGGCCGCAGCCGCTGCGGTCGTTCGTGCTGGTGCAGGTCCCGCTGTCCGGGCGGGCGTTGGTGCGCACCGGTGGGACGGAGGTCGTCTCCGACCCGACGACCGCATCGGTGCCGGACCCGGACGCGGGTCTCGACATGACTTGGGAGGCCGGTAACGAGCAGCTGATCGTCCGGGTCGACCGGGCGGCGCTCGAGGCCCAACTGCATCGGTTGCTCGGCCGTCCGCCGGCGAAGCCGTTGCGGCTGGCCACCAGCCTGGACCTGACGACGCCAGCGGCGCGGTCCTGGCTGGCGACGGTGGACATGGTGCGCACCGACCTGGACGGCCCTGGCTGGCTCGCGCACCCGCTGCTGCACCGCCAGGTCGAGCAGCTGCTGATGAGCCAGTTGCTCGCGGCGGTGCCGCACTCGTTGTCGGAGGAGTTGCTGGCCGTCGGCGACGATCCTGCTCCGGTCGTCCCGAAGGTGATCCGCCGGGCGAAGGCGCTGATCGACGAGCACGCCCGCGAACCGCTGACCGTCGAGGACGTCGCCGAGGCCGTCGGGCTATCGGTGCGCAGCCTGCAGGAGGGTTTCCGCCGACACCTGGACACGACACCGACCGCGCGGCTGCGCGAGGCACGGCTGGTCGGAGTTCGGGAGGAGCTGCGCGCGGCCGATCCAACCCGGTGCACGGTTTCGCAGGTCGCGGCCGACTGGGGCTTCCACCACCTCGGTCGCTTCGCCGTCGCGTACAAGGAGCGCTGGGGTGAGTCCCCTTCCGAGACGCTCCGGCGCTGACGGCGACGCCCCACCGAACTCCGGTGCGGATAGCGGACATCCGCCGCGCGCAGCGGATGGCGCCGGCCGGAGGAGTACCTAGATCCTTCCCCCATCCCGACCCCGCTTGGAGGCCATCGTGCCCGTTCTCCCCGCGTTGCTCGCCGCCGCCCGCACCGGTTCGGTCCGGATCGTCGACCTGACCGCGCCGCTGCAGGAGTCGACCCCGATCCTGGAGCTGCCGCCGCCGTTCGCGAACACCAGCCGGTTCCGGCTGGAGGAGCTGTCCCGCTACGACGACCGCGGCCCCGCTTGGTACTGGAACGACATCCACACCGGCGAGCACACCGGCACTCACCTCGACGCGCCGAACCACTGGGTCACCGGGCGCGACGGTCTCGACGTCTCGCAGGCACCGTTAAGCACGCTCGTGGCGCCGGTCGCCGTGCTCGACAAGACGGCCGAGGCAGCGAAGAACGCCGATTTCCAGCTGGAGCGCTCGCACGTCGAGGAGTGGGTGGCCGAGCATGGCCCGTTGCCCGAAGGGGGCTGGTTGCTCTACCGCACCGGCTGGGATGCCCGCAGCGACGACGAGGCCGCCTTCGCCAACGTCGATGAGAACGGATCGCACACTCCAGGAGTCTCCCCGGAATGCGCGAAGTGGCTGGCCCGCGAGACTCCGATCGTCGGACTCGGTGTCGAGACCGTCGGCACCGACGCGGGGCAAGCGCCCGCGCTGGAGCCGGCGTTCCCGTGCCACTCGGAGCTGATGGGGGCCGGTAAGTGGGGCCTCACCAGCCTGCGCAACGTCGAGCAGCTGCCACCCACCGGCGCCGTGCTGGTGGTGTGCCCGTTGCCGATCGTCGGCGGTTCGGGCAGCCCCGCGCGCGTCCTCGCGCTGGTCGAGGACTGACCGTGGCCGCACACCGAAGCGCTGCCGACGCGGTCGTCGTCGGCGGTGGGATCAACGGTCTGGTGGCCGCGGCGCGGCTCGCGCGGGGCGGCTGGTCGGTGGCCCTGGTCGACGACCACGACCGGGTCGGCGGCTTCGTCGGCAGCGGAGAACGCACTCTCCCCGGCTGGATCCACGACACCTGGTCCAGCTGGCACCCGCTGTTCGTGACCGGCCCGGCATACGCAGCGTTCGGCGCGGACCTGCACCGGCACGGACTCGGTTACGCCAACACCGACGGGCCGCTGACCGCGACCGTCGGCGAAGACGGCGCGGTCGCCTTGGCTCATCGGGACGTGGAGGAAACGGTCGCCGGGTTCGCCGAACCGGCCGACCGGGACGCCTACCGCGCGATGATCGCCCGCTTCGGGGCGCACGCCGCCGGGATCGGCGGGTTGCTCGGCGCTGAGCTGCACGCCCCGTCGTTGCTCGGGCCGGTCGCGACCCTGGCCCGGGCGGCTGGGCGCAGCGGGCTGGAGAGCTACGTCCGCGACGCGGTCACCTCGGGCCGGGCCTGGATGCGGGCCCGTTTCGCCGGCTGGGAGACCGACCGGCTGTGGGCGCCGTGGCTGTTGCACGGCGGGCTGGCGCCGGATTCGGCGTCGGGCGGGGTGATGGTGCCGGTCTTCGCAGCGACCATGCACGGCGCTGGGCTACCGGTCGTCGCCGGCGGGGCGGCGAACTTCGTCACGGCCTGGGAGCGGCTGCTCGACGAACTGGGCGTCGTTGTCCACACTGGACGGAAGGTGGAGCGGATCTTGCTCCGCGGCGGGGTCGCTGCGGGCGTCGCGGGAGAGGGGTTCGAATTCCGCGCCAGGCGTGCGGTGCTCGCCTCGGTCACCCCGCCGGCGCTTTACGGCTCGCTGCTGCCCTCCGGGGCGGTGCCGCGCGAGGTCTCCGAGGCCGCCGCCCGCTACCGGCCCGGCCGAGCCGCGATGCAGATCCATGTCGCGCTGTCCAGTCCGGTGCCGTGGGCCGATGCCCGGCTCGCGCAGGTGCCGCTGGTGCACGTCTCGGACGGGTCGTCGTCGACGGCGATCGCCTGTGCCGAGGCCGAAGCCGGGTTGCTCCCGCGACGACCGACCGTCGTCGTCGGGCAGCAGCACGTCCTCGACCCCGCACGGGTGCCGGATGGTGCGGCGGCGCTGTGGCTGCAGCTGCAGGAGCTGCCGTTCGTGCCGGTGGGCGACGCGGCCGGCGAGCTGGACACCGCCAACGGCTGGGACCGCAGGCTCGCCGAAGGCTACGCCGAGCGGGTCCTCGACCGAGTCGCCACGCACGCGCCCGGGCTACGTGAGCTGGTCCGCGGGGTCGACGTGCTCAGCCCGGTCGAGATCGCCGCTGGCAACGTGAACGCGCTGTGCGGGGACCCCTACGGCGGATCTGCCGAGCTGGACCAGAACTTTTGGTGGAGGCCGCTGCCTAACGCCGGATCGCACGCCACCCCGGTGCCGGGACTGTGGCAGATCGGGGCTTCCACTCATCCGGGGCCTGGGCTCGGTGGCGCGTCGGGGTTCCTGGTCGCCGACCGGCTCGTCGCACCTGGACCGATCGCCCGGCTGGCCGCGCGGTTCCGCTGAGAGGCGGACGCGATCTCGGCCTTCACCGCACCTCCGCAGGGCAGCAGGTCCCCGCTGCGGACGGTGGGGGAGTGAGAGCTGGTTCGTTGGGCAGGTCTTCCGCGGAATTGAACCTACGAATTTTTGACCACCGTTATGAATACAGCATATAGTCGTCCGCATCACGCCGCTGGAGCTCCCCGCGGTCGCGAAGCTGGTTCTCACCGCGATCACGGATGCTCGAGAACTCCGGAAGGCATCCGTGTCCAGCTACCCCGCGTCGATCTCGCGGTAGCTCACCGAAGGACGGAAACGTCTTATGCGCACTCTGAATTCGTCGCCCGGCATCCGGACGTCCAACAGATTCGTGGTTGTCGCGCTGTGCTCTGCCGCGATCATCATCGACGGATACGACTTGATCGTCTACGGCACCGTGCTGCCCACACTGCTCGACGGGAGTGCCGAGTGGGTGCTCACCAAGCAGCAAGGCGGCAACATCGGTGCTTATGCCCTGATAGGCATGCTGCTCGGCGCGATCGGCGTCGGTGCCATCACCGATCTCGTCGGGCGGCGCCGCATCATGATCGGTTGCATCATCTGGTTCACTGCCGCGATGGCCGCCGCCGCGCTCGCCCCTGATCCGTCGCTGTTCGCGCTGTTCCGGTTCGTCGCCGGGCTCGGACTCGGCGGCGTGGTGCCCACCGCCATCGCGCTCACCGTCGAGTACGCCCACTCGCGGCACCGCGTGATGACCAACGCGGTGATGTACTCGGGATACTCAATCGGCGGGATCGCCGCGTCGCTGATCGCCATCCCCGTGCTGCCGGTCTTCGGCTGGCGAACCATGTTCTGGATCGGTGTGGCGCTGGGTGTGGTGCTGATTCCCCTCGTCGTACGACTGCTGCCCGAATCGCCGAGCTACCTGCTCGCCCAAGGCCGTCGCGAACAGGCTCGGATGCTGGCCGCCAAGTTCGACCTGGCCCTGGAGGAATCCACTGCGGACACCGAACGGCTCGGCACGCTGGCCGGGCTCAAAGCGCTGTGCTCGCGCGCTCATCTTCGCGCGACGCTGCTGTTCTGGGTGGGCACGGGCCTCGGACTGCTGCTGGTGTACGGGCTGAACACCTGGCTGGCGCAGATCATGCGCGAGGCCGGCTTCGAGCTCGGCTCTGCGATGGCGTTCGTGCTGGCCCTCAACTTGGGCGCGATCATCGGCACTCCGCTGTTCGGCGGCCTGGCCGACAGGATCGGCGCTAGGCCCGTCACCATCGGGATGTTCCTCGCCGCAGCGGCGTGCATCTTCTTGCTGTCCGCCAACGTCCCTGGGCTAGTGCTGTACCTGCTGGTCGCCGTTGCGGGCGCGTGCACCATCGGCACCACGGTGGTGGTCAACGGCTTCACCGCCACCTACTATCCGGCGGCCATGCGGGCGACCGGCCTGGGCTGGGCACTGGGCGTCGGGCGCCTCGGCGCGATCGTCGGACCGATTTACGGCAGCTTCATCCTGACTTCCGGCTGGGGGCTGGAGGCCAACTTCTACGCCTTCGCTGTCCCAGCCGTCCTCGGTGCTGTGTGCATGCTGTTCATTCCCGCCCGGACCACTTGAGCAATGTGCCACGGCAATGGATCAGGTGGCTGACCCATCGTCACAACGCCGAGTGGTCGGAGCTGGACGTCGATCTGGCCTATGTCGTTGGCCAGGAGCATGTTTCTGATGATGCACTGTGGATTATTGGCCCGATAGTCGTGCAGGCCCCATCCGCCTACCGCGGCACTCTATCGTGGTCGGCCGAAACCCGTCCTGAAAGCAATCGGCACCCGGCGAGACCGTCCACGGGCCAGCCGGACTGGCCATCGACCTGATGGACGAGCCTGCTGCGGCGGGGAATGAACGTGTACTTCCGGTACCAACGGGAAACAGCACCAGAGGCCCGTGACGCGACTGTCCGCCAGTTGCGACATCGAGTGATGAGAGCCGAGTTGAACCCCCACCGGTGAGAGGGGTCCCCGAAGCGGGGATTCAACTCCAAGAGGGCGTTGTTAGCGCCGGGGTTGGCGGCTACCAAGGATCCTGTCTTGGCCGGGTTTCGGCAGTTCGGCAGTTCGGCGGTTTTCTCGGTGGGAAATCCTGGGCTGGATCCTAAAGGCTGTCCCGTAATGATCAAGTGTTGGTGGTGTGCAAGGGAAACGAGGCCTGTGTGGTGGAGGTTAGCTTCAGTGGTTCATCGCGAGGACCGTGCTGGCTGGGTTGACACTGAGCGTGGCCCCGTAGTCGCGGGCCACCGCTGCCATTTCCGCAAGTCCGGCGGCGAGACGCTCTGGTTCGGCGGGGTCAAGCCAGCGGACCCACACCTGGGAGGCGTCGTCGTAGGTCGCGCCAGTCGCGCGGATCGCCTTGATCTGGTTATCGAACCACGGGCGTGAGCCGCGCGCCGGGGTCAGCATGACCCGGAAGCGCCACTGCTGTCCCGGAACAGGGTGTACCGGTGGGAGCCTGACCAGTTACGGGGCACTCTGCCGGTTCATGCTGTCGTAACGGTCGGGGGTGCTTTCTTGATGTCCAAAGTGGACATATGGCGGTGACCGAGGTCAAACCAGTGTGGACGTCCTCGGGCAGATTCCACGTGCCTGCGCCAACGCCCGCTCCACGACCTCCTCGACATGACTAAATCCTGATTGTGTACGCACCGTGGCGACATCGAGCGTGCCACCGCTGGAGTGCGCCAGCATCGCAGCCATGTTCAGGACGGCCTGAGGGCGGCGATTGGGTCGGGTATCCGGCAAGAATTCTCATGCCCCTGCCTCTCTCTCGAGGGTCGAATCGCTGGGTTCAGCGAGTCTGGAGCGCTTGCGGGAGTACAGGAGGTACCACAGGAACGCCACGGCTGCCCATGCGAGGAATACGTAGAGCGTGATCGGACGTAAGTTGCTGATGATCCAGAGCGATCCGGCGATGGCGGCGAGGGGGATCAGCGGATAGAGAGGAACTCTGAACCCACGCGGCATCTCGGGGGCCCGCCTCCGCAGAATGATTAGGCTGACCGACACGGTGACGAAAGCGACGAGGGTGCCGACACTGGTTAGCTCGGCCAGGAAGTTGATGGGAACCAGACCCGCCAGGACAGCCAGCAGGATCGACACGACGACCGTGTTACGGACCGGCGTCAGCCTGCGCGGATTGACCTTGTGGAAGAGCGGCGGGAGCATTCCGTCGCGCGACATCGCGAACAGGATTCGCGTCTGACCGAAGATCCCGACAAGCGTGACGCTGAAGATGGAGGTCACGGCGCCGATCGCCAGGATCGTCGCCGGCCAGGTCGATCCTGTGACGTCCTGCAGGATCTGGGCGAGCCCTGCCTCCTGACCCTCGAACTTGCCCTGTTCCTGGGCGCCCACGGCGACGACGGCCACCGCGATGTAGATCGCTGTAACGATCACTAGGGACAGCAAGATCGCCATAGGCAGATTGCGCCGGGGGTTCTTCGCCTCCTCGCCAGCCGTCGCGACTCCGTCGAGCCCGACGAACGAGAAGAAGATGACCCCGGCTGCCGTGGAGATACCGGCAATGCCGTGGGGCGCGAAAGGCTGGAGGTTCTCCGCGGTGAAGCCCCGGGCGGCCACGACGACGAATATCAGCAGCACGAGCACCTTGATCATGACCATGATCGCGTTCGTCTTTGCGGTCTCGCTCGCTCCACGCATGAGGAGGAGCCCGCACAGGGCGATCAGGAGAATCGCCGGGAGGTTGACCACACCCCCCTCCTCGGGTGCGTTCGACAGCGCATACGGTAGCTCGAACCCGAAGGTGGAGCTCAGCAGCTTGTTGACGTACTGCGACCAGCCCACGGCCACCGCCGACGTCGCGACACCCCACTCAAGGATGAGGCAGGAGCCGACCAGGACGGCGACGCCCTCCCCCATGGTCGCGTACGCGAACGAGTACGACGAACCAGATGCCGGGACTGCGCTGGCCAGCTCGGCGTAGCAGAGCGCCGTGGCCCCGGCCACGACCGCTGCTATGAGAAACGACCAGATCACGCTCGGCCCGGCCAGCGGCACGGCCTGACTGAGGATGAAGAAAATGCCGGTGCCGATGGTGGCGCCGACACCGATAGAGGTGAGGCCGGCAAGTCCGATGGCTCGTTTCAGCGCCCCGGTGTTGCCGGCCATTCCGGCTTCCGCCGCCATCACGTGCACAGGCTTTCGCCTCAGGAGCTGTTGTCTCAGTGTTGTCATGCCTGCCTCGATCGTGTGGGTGCGATGCGCTGGGTGTTTGAGCTCGGCCCGTGCGCTGGACGCCGCCGGTGTCGAATTAGTGGTGGCGTGTGGGCGGTTTCGACGTCAACCGGGGGGCGAGCATTCCGAAGCCGGAGTGGCGCTGGGTCAGTTCCGCTGCCGGCGCGGCGATCGGCTTGGTGTCGCAGCGGGAAGATCGACAGCGGGTCGGAACTCCGACGCAGTGGACACGAACGACGTCTCGCTGGCAGACCGGGCCCGCCTCAGGTGACGTGTCCGGCGTTGGGCGGCAGGGTCGCATCGCCTTTCTTGTCGGTCAGCGTTGTGGCGACCGATGCGAGGCCGGCTCCCGCGAAAGTTCAGGGCTCGGTGCCTCGTCGAGCCACGATGTCCCACGGAGCGAGGCGCTCGTCGAGTCCGTCCACTCTGACATTCCTCGACGTGCTATTACCTGAATCGCCATTTAGCCCACGACATCGCGCGCCTGTCAAGGTTCCCGTTGTGGGCACTTCCGAACGATCAATGGAAATGCCCCCTGAAGTACCTTTTGTATTGACTCAGGCGCCAGTATGGTGCCGGTCTGCACGGATCGTGCCGTACGTAGTCTGGGGAGAGGCAGCATGACCTACCGGCCGCGCACTGCGGATCACCGGCGGTCGGAAGTCCCCTGCACCACCTGGCAGTTGACCGCGGAATGGGCTTCCGCTCGCAGCCGGTACCCCAGAGTGCGGGCTGCTGCGACCACGCCGGCCGTCTGGCACCTGGCGGCGACCGACCGATGGCCACCTTCCGTGCCGGCTCTGCACGTGGCTTACCTTGCTTGCATGTCGAGGAAACGCGTCCAGCTACGTCGGGAAGAGATTCTTGGTGCGACCGTGGACCAGATCGATGCCGTGGGAACGGGCGCGCTACGCATCGCAGACGTCGCGAAGAGGTTGGACGTCAGCCCTGCGTTGATCATCTACCACTTCGAGACACGTGACAAGCTGATCATCGAGGCATTGGAGCACGCAGCCGAGCTCGACCTTCTTAAGCTGCGCAGATTGGTTTCCGCTCCCGGCTCACATACGCAACGGCTCATGCGGGTCATCAAGTGGTACACGCCGACGGGCCGAGCGCGTGGGTGGAAGCTGTGGGTTGACGGGTGGGCGTACGCGTTGCGTGACAAGGCAGGCGCCGCGGTCGTCAATGACCTGGATCTCCAGTGGAAGCAGACTCTCGCGAGTGTCATAGCCGCCGGTGCAGAGGCCGGCGAGTTCGAGGTCGAGGACAGCTCGGCGGCAGCCACCCGGATTCAGGCCTTCTTGGACGGCCTGGCGGTTCAGCGGGTGGTTCACCGCCGCGCGATAGGACGCGTGTCCATGGAAGCATGGGTCGCATCGACGGTCGCGTACGAGCTCGGCGTAGACATCACGACGGTGTCCGCATAGGCCGAGGTCGAGCGCCTCGAGCGCGCCTGCACCCTCGAAACATCCGCCGAGTCGTGTCATTGCGCTGCAATGTCAACGAGTTCAGACAGTCGCAGCAGCTGACTCGACGATCTCGGCGAATGTCGTGGAGGACTTCCTCCGGTCAAGACTCCCGCCCCTCCGAAGCGATCCAGGTCAAGCGCTACGACCGGTCGAACCCGAGGAACCTGGAGTTCCGCGAACGCGACGTCCGCGCCGGAATCCAGCCGGAACGACGGCCAGCGCCCGTTCGTCCATGTCACGACAGCCCGTGGAAATCCCCGGAGGGCTTGTCGCACAACCTGACCGAGTCCCCGGCACGAAACCGTCGCCCCAGTCATTCATGACAGCCGTAGTGGATCCTCGCAGCGGTGTTCGTGACCGCGTTCCCACATCGCCAAGTACTGGTGAGGAGTTCCCCGGCGTCGTCGGTGAAGGGGGGCGTCGTCATCGTGCTGTGAGCAGTGGTGGGCCAGCATCCTTGACAGTGCGGAGCCGTCGACTCAAACTGACTCGCGATTCAGTAAAATTTGAACCGTGAGTCAGGAGCGGAGCGTGGCCAGTACACTCGAAGCCGCACAGACGAAGACCGAAACGCCAGCCGCCCTGCTGGAGCTGACCTGGACCGATCCGGTCTCGGGTAAGCGGGGTTACCTCGTCATCGAGAGGCTGGTGCGCGGCGTCAGCAGCGGCGGCCTGCGGATGCGCGAGGGCTGCACCCTCGACGAGGTACGCGGTCTCGCCAAAGGCATGGGTCGCAAGGAAGCCGTGCACTACCGGCCCGGCGCTCGCTACGTCCCGCTCGGCGGGGCCAAGGGCGGCATCGACTGCAGCCACGACGACCCCGACGCGCGTGGCATACTGCGCCGCTTCCTGTCCGGCGTCCGTCCGCTGCTCGAGCAGTACTGGGTGACGGGTGAGGACCTGGGCGTGCGGCAAGACATGATCGACGACGCCATCGGTGAGCTCGGCCTGGAGAGCTCGTCGCAAGCCGTGTTCCGACTCCTTCCCGACCGCGACCAAGCCATCGCCCGGTTCGACGCGGCATTCGAGATCAAGGTCGAGGGCATCGAGCTCGGTCTGCTGGTCGGTGGCCTCGGTGTCGCCGAGGCCGCGCTGACCGCGCTCGAGCGGCTCGGCACGTCCGTCGCCAACCTGCGGGCCGTTGTCCAGGGCTTCGGCTCGATGGGCGGAGCGACCGCCCGCTACCTGCAGCGCGCTGGCGTGTGCATCGTCGGGATCGCCGACGCCGAGGGCGTCGTCACCAACCCCGACGGCCTGAACGTCGAGGAATTGCTTGCCACGCGCGATGAGTCCGGCCGGATCGACCGGAGCCGGCTCCAGCCCGAGGACCAGCAACTGCCGTCCTCCGAGTGGCTGAACATCGACTGCGAGATCCTCGTCCCCGCGGCCGTCTCCTACAGCATCGACGAGCACAACCAGGCCGACGTCCGGGCCTCCCTGATTGTCGAGGCCGCCAACATGCCGGTGCTGCCCGACGCGGAGAAGCAGCTCGCCGAGCGTGGTGTGACCGTCATTCCCGACTTCGTGGCCAACTCCGCGACGAACGCCTGGTGGTACTGGACGCTGTTCGGCGACGTCGAGGCCGACGCGGAGGCGGCCTTCTCCATGGTGCGCTCGCAGATGCGCCGCATCGTCGACGCCACCTTCGACCGGTGCGCGCGCGACGGCGTCACCCCCCGGGAGGCCGCGCTGAGCATCGTGACCGAGAACATCAACGAGATCGACGCCCGGTTCGGCGATGTCTGAGCCGGCCGGTCACACCGGTGGTGCGGTGCTGGTGGCGGCACTGGCCGACCACGGTGTCGACACCGTCTTCGGTATCCCGGGCACGCACAACCTCTCGGTCTACGCGGCTCTGCACCGGCACGGGATCCGCCACGTCCTGCCCCGGCACGAGCAGGGAGCGGGCTTCGCCGCGGACGGCTACGCACGGGTGTCGAGGCGGCCGGGGGTGTGCCTCACCACGACGGGGCCGGCAGCGCTGAACGCGGCCACGGCACTGGCCCAGGCCTACTCCGACTCCGTGCCCGTGCTGGCGGTGTCACCCGGGATGCCGCTTGGCCACCCGGCCTTCGGGAACGGCTACCTGCACGAGGTAAAGGACCAGCATCGTGCTCTCGACGCCGTGTGCGCCTTTAGCCACCGGGTCGAGAACGTGCAGGAGATCCCGGCGGCGGTCGCGCATGCCTTCGCCGCCATGACGGCCGAACGTCCGCGCTCCGTGCATCTGGAGATCCCGTTGGACCTCCTAGATGCCGAGGCCGGGGTGGAGTGCCCTGCCGTCGCCCCGATCGCTGCCGGGCCACGGCCTCCCGACCCGGCATCCTCCGCCGCCGCCGCAGAGTTGCTGGGGCGGGCTCGCCGGCCCCTGCTCGTCGTCGGAGGCGGCGCGCGGGGCGCATCGGCCGAGGTTCGTGAGCTCGCCGAGGCCTGCGCCGCACCAGTGATCATGTCGGCCAACGGCAAGGGCGTCGTCCCCGCAGACCACCCGCTTGTGGTCGGAAGCGGGATGCATCTCACGACCGTCACCGAGCTCGTGAACGACAGCGACGTCGTCGTCGCCGTAGGTACCGAGCTCGCCCCGTCGGACTTCTGGCTGGAGCCCTTCCCCGTGGATGCGACGGTGATCCGCATCGACATCGACCGGACGGGAGTGGCCGCCAACGCCACGCCTGCGGTTGCGGTCGTCGGCGATGCCGCCACCGCGGTCCGTCATCTGGTCGAGTCTCTCTCACCTGTCCACGGACAAGACGGGCACCTTCGTGCCGCACGGTGGCGGGAAGAGTTCACACGCGAGGCCGTCGCAGCCAGCGAGAACTGGCTCGGACTGTTGGACGGGATGACCGCAAGCTTGGGCCGGAACTTCGTGGTCGCAGGTGACAGCGCGACGGTGTGCTACATGGGCGCCCTGGCCAATCTCCCGAGCTACCTGCCTGCGTCCTTCCTCTACCCGTCGGGCCTCGGGACCCTCGGCTACGGTCTGCCAGCCGCAATCGGTGCGAAGATCGCGCGCCCCGAGGACCGCGTCATGGCCCTGCTTGGCGACGGTGGTGCCATGTTCACGATCGCCGAACTCGCGACCGCAGCACAGCTCGGGCTGCCACTCCCCGTGGTCATCGTCGACAACGGCGGGTACGGCGAGATCGGCAAGGAGATGGCCGAGCGTGGGGAACCGGTGCATGCTGTCCAGCTCGACCGCGTGGACTTCCCCGCCATGGCGCGCGCAATGGGCTGCTACGGCGTCGCCGTCGAGAGTTCCTCACAGCTCGAGTCAGAGCTGAGCAAGGCTTTCGACGCGGATCGCCCCACGGTGATGCACATCGTCGAGGGGGTTCCGACGCGGCGCTGAGGCTCCCTGCCCTGATCCACGAAACATTGCTGATCGATCGTGGAGTGCGGGACATCCCGGGTTGGGATAGGCAGTCTGGTGGCGCCACCACGATCCCGGGATGTCCTCGTGGTCCAGGCTGACGTCCTTGCGTCCCGGCGAGGAATGGTGATGCCGACACACTCGGCCGGTGTGCTGGTGTCGGTACGCATCAGTCCTCGTAGCAGGTGGGAACCGGTCGTGGCGGCGGTCTGCACTACCAATGAGCTGCACGTCGACGCGGTTGTCCGGGCGGCGCTGGCGTAGTTCGACGATTGTCCGGCTCTCCATGCACGGGCGGCCCCGCAACAGGCCGCAGGGCCGCCCGACGTTTCCGGTCGGGGGGGTGCCTCTATGTCTTTTGTCAAGTGTGGGCTGGTCATGCGTTGGCTGTTGCGAGGGTGCGGGGTTGGTAGAAGGTGCCGTCGCGGAGCATCGCGAACAGCACGCTGATGCGGTGGGGGAGAGGCGGAGCAGGGCCTGGGTGTGCGTTTTGCCTCGTGCCCGGCATTTGTCGTAGTAGGCACGGGAGGCGGGATCGTGCAGGGCGGCGAATGCCGCGAGGAACATCGCCTGCGTCCCGAGGATCTGGTTGCTGGTGCCGGGCCGGCGTAGGAGGCGAGGTGGGCGGCGCTGGGGAAGCTGGTGCCGTCTCCGATGGTGACCAGCAGGGTGGCGGCAGTCCTGACCGCGACGCCCGGCATCGAGGTCAGGACCTGGGAAAGAGGGTGGGTCTCCAGCAAGGCCTCGATCCGGGTTTCCAGGGCCCGTCGGTGTTCGTGGACGGCCGCGAGCGAACGGGCCAGCGACGGGATAACGATGTCAAGAGTGCCGGTTCCGGGAACGACGACGGTTTGTTCGTTGAGCGCATCGAAGACCTCGACGATCAACCGTTCGGCCATGCGCGGAGCCTTGAGGCGGATGAGTTCGATCAGCTTGCTGCGTCCGGCTTTTCGCAGAGCGGCTGGGGAACCGTGGCGTTCCAACAGCCAGGTGACAGCCGGGTGGTCCAGGCGTGGGCCGAGGACGCGTTCCAGGCTGGGGTGGAACTGGGTGAGCAGGCCGCGGATCCGGTTGGACGTGCGGGTGCCTCGGTCGCGAGGTCCCGCTCGAAGCCGACCAGGACGGTCCGCTCGGCAGTGATCTCGTCGGTGATGGTGGGTCGGGCCGGGGCGCGGTGCCGGGATTGCTCCCGGTCCGTTTCCCCGGCCCGCCCGCCGCACCGGACGTGCGTGTCTCCACGCATCCGGCGCTCCACGGGTTCCCGGGGTTAACTAGCTGCCGGGGTGGCCGCTGCGCTCGTCCATGGTGTGGGGATGTTGTTCGCGCGCCACCGGTATCGAGTGACCTCGACCGTGGTGGTGTCGAACATGACGATCCCGTTCTCAGCCGGGCGGTTTCCGGGCCTGCCGGTCAGGAACCGCCGGTAGAGGTCCTTCCAGTTGATCCGTTCGTGTCGTTTCCGCAGCCAAGTGGCCACCCGCCGCCAGGTGAAGGCGTCGAGGTAACCGAACGTGGCTTTGGAGACACCGTGCCGGAAGTACTGACACCATCCCCGCAGCACCGGATTGAGCTGGCGCAGCAGGGCTTCGAGCGTCCGGTGTCGTGTTCTGCGTGTGAGCGCCCGCACCTTTCCCATCACCGAGAGCAGCGCTTCCTTCGACGGATAGGTGTAGATCGCCCACGAATTCGTTCCCTTCTTACGGCGCCGCTGGATGTGGAACCCTAGGAAGTCGAATCCCTCGTCGAGGTGGCAGACCCGGGACTTCGATTCGGACAGGCGCAGCCCCAACGGGGTCAGCACGTGGCGAACCTCGTCCCAAAGCGCGTCCGCGTGCTCTCGGGAGCCACACACCATGATGACGAAGTCGTCCGCGTAGCGGACGATTCGGTAGAAGGCTCCTCCGTTTTTGCGGTGCGCCTCGCGTCGCCATCGTGTGCCGTGGTTGTCTTTGGCGCAGAAGTGTTCGTCCAGCGCCGACAGAGCGATGTTGGCCAGCAATGGCGAGGCAATGCCGCCTTGGGGCGTGCCCGATGCTGTTCCCTGAAGTTGTCCAGCCTCGGACAGGATGCCCGCTTTGAGGAAGGACTTCACCAGGGCCAGGACGCGTTTGTCACCGATCCGTCGCCGCACTCGCGCCATGATGGCCGAGTGCGATAGCTCGTCGAAACACGCCGCGATGTCAGCCTCGAACACCCAGTGGTAGTTCCGGGTTCCCAGGGCATGGATCTCGGCGATCGCGTCCTGGGCACGACGTTTCGGACGGAAACCGTAGGACACCGGTTTGAAATCTGCCTCGAAGATCGGCTCCAACACCAGCACCAGGGCTGCTTGTGCCAGCCGATCCCGCGCTGACGGGATACCCAGCCTCCGCAATTTCCCCGGTTGCCCTGGTTTGGGAATCAGTCGTTCCCGCGCTGGCAGCGGGGTGAACGAGCGCGATCGCAGCTGCTCCCGCGTCTCGCTCAGGAAGGCTGCGGCGTCGGCCGGCCCGGAGATGAACGCCGGGATCACCCGGTCCACCCCTGGCGTGCGCGCGCCCTTGTTGCCCACCACCCGCTCCCATGCCACGGCGAGGAAATCCGGGTGACAGACGAGATTGAACAGATCATCGAACCGGCGGCCGGGATCTTCGGCCGCCCATTGGTGCAGCTTGGTCTGCATCCGTCGTACCCGTAGCCATGCCATATCGGCGTCTGGCCACGGCTCACCGGTATTCACCAGCGTCTCCGTCCCTTGCAGTACGTCGCGTGCGTGAACCCGCTAGACCCCTTCGCCAATGTGGACGGCTTTCCCGCCCTCGGACTACTACGGGTCCTCCGCCCCACCACCGAACCGTCAGCGGACGACGCGCCTATCCGACCTACGCCCATCTGGCTGGCAGGAGCAAACCGGAGGCTCAGGGTGGTTCCCACGTTCACCATGAACCGATCGATAGGTGAGGTGCCCAGCTATACCCCTGCGGCATCACCACGGCTACGCCGCAGACTTTCACCGTGGCCTCCGAAGCCATCGATCTCGATATGACTCCGAAGTTCCCCACCGACATGATGGGTGCGCACCGCAATCCAGCCCAGATCCACCGGGTTTCGAGCTGGCGGGAGACTTGAGGGGCGTTAAACCGCTGGTTCCTCGCGTACACCTTCCCATCTCGCTTGCCGGACCCGAACCATCCGGTAGTACTGGTCCGTCCCGGCGTTGTCGGGGCTGCTTACCACTCTCACCGGCATCTCCCGGCTCGAACTGCCCCCAGCTTCGTTATGCTGCTACGACAACACAACGGTGCAGGTCTTTCACCTCCACTCGGTTACATAGCGCCTCGTGGCGCTCCAGATCACCTTCCCAATGGCCCGGGACCGCGCGATCGGCGACTTCGGCGGGACGCTGGCTGATTACGACCTCGGGCGTGACGTGCCTGCCCGGACGTTGCCGAGTTCGTGGTCGCGGCACCCGCAGCGCGCGACCGGTCCGCAGGCAGACGCCCAACTCGCGTTTCAACGCACCACGGCCCTGGATATAGAGGGATTGGTAGATTGCCTCGTGGGAAATCCGCATGGCCTCGTCATCGGGGAAATCGACAGGTAGGCGGCGGGCGATCTGCTCCACGCGGTGGCCCATAGCCGATCTTGCCGGTGAGGCTTGTTCCGCCCCTTCCACTCCGGCGGAACCGGACCCGGTACGGGCGTCCGGTCTGGAGCGCGGATCACCCCGGCGAGTCGGTCCTGGACGTACTCGCGCAGCTGCTCGCTTTCCACGAGCTTCGCGGTCTTGGGACGCTGCGCGAGTAGTTCCGCCTTCAATTGTGCGACCGACGCCCGATACTCAAGCTTCCCACCGCGGGTGGCCGAGTTACGGCGCAACTCCCGTGAAATGGTGGAGGGAGAACGAACTCAGGCTGGCTACCCCGATCCGAGTGCACAATCACCCCGCGCGGGTCGCGCAACGCGATGGCGTTGCGTAACGCGGTCATAGCGAGCGAGGATCTCATGTGATCGGAGATCTAGTAGCCGACGATCTTGTTGGGGCCCGCGGATCCTGACCACGGTGGCCGATCGGCTCACGGGCGTCAGCCAGGCGCTGGTGGAGGCCGGACTGTCGATTGAGGACGTTTCAGTCATCGAGGAGGCGGTCAGCCGCGACGGCGGCACGCAGGTCATGTGGCGCATCCTCGACGATCATCCCCAAGTGACCGCGGTGATCGCGCTCAGCAGTAGCGCCCCCACAACAACGCCCGGCGTCAGCAGCTGAAAACGCTTCTGCTGCCGGGAATTCCTCGGTTTTAGCCCGGAAGCCCCGGCCGTCCCACGATCGGCAGTCAGCCGTGCAGTGAGTTGAGCGCTGGGCGGCACATGTCCGGGCAGTGCGGCGTCGCGTCCGCGCACATCCGGCAGTGCGTGTGGCGCTCGGCGTGCTTGCTGCACAGGTCGTGACTGCGTTCGCAGGCGACCAGACATCCTTCCAGCTGCGCACCGAGGAGGCTGGTGTCGACGCCATTGCTTATTGCATGATCCACCCGAAGATGTGGCCAGGAAACCGCTTCAAGTGGTACCGGAAATCGCTGTGGTTCAGGTGGTGCGAGCCTTTTCGACTCGGCTATTTTGGATGGACGGGGGATCGAAAGGTGGCGGCGTCGGGGCTTGGGTCGCAGTGGCCTGGAGCGTTGCAGAAGCATGTGTTCCCCGCTCTCGATCTTCCGGCACGAACGTGTTCTCCTGGTCAGAGCTTGATCAGAATGGAAATCATTACCAAATATTTTGTCCGGCAACCATCGCCGTGCCTGGGATGTCGAGAAGCGGTCCGGGGACGGCTGGCGATGGCGAGTGAGGAAAAACCCTGGCCGAGCGGGCGGTCCGTCCAGGTAGCAGCTGCTGGCGGGCGCGGGTGTCCAGAATCACGGTGGCATCTTCCGCCAACCATGTCGACAGGCGTCCCGGTGACTGGGACGGCCTGGAGCCCGCTGCTGCAGGGAAACAGAGGCTCATGTCTGCACCATCTTCGAAACGACGGGGGACCGTTCCGCGCGATGCGGTCGAGAACCCCGAGGGCGGCCGCCTGGTGTTCCGGTGGCGGGGATCGATCGGTCTGGTCGGTCAGCGCGGCGCGGCGGCCGACACGCGGGAAAGTCGCGTGTTCGATGCGCTGCCGCAGGTCCCGGGCGTCGCTGCACTGGTGGTTTCTGGCACGGCGGTCAGCGATCCGGGGTTGCCGGCGGCCTTGTGGGAGGCATGCGGGAAGCTGTTCGGCGGCCCCACGCCGCATCAGGCGCTCTGGCTGGTCATGCCGGGGGCGGGGCGTCCCGACGCGTTCGGGAAGGTCTACGCGCAGATTGTGGCGGACTCCTTCGGAGCGGAGGTGATCGCGCCCGCGGGTGAGCTCGCCATCGTTGCGCGCGGATCGGCCTTCGCGGTCGGGGCCGCTGGTGCGGCGGGCTGGAACCGCTTCCGCCGAGGTGTGCCGAGCGACCCCGTCGGATACCGGCTGCCGCCGCAGAGCTGGGAGGCGATGCTCCCAGAACTCCCCCTGTTCGAGAAGGACCTCGTGTTCGAGCACGTGCCAGCCGGGCTGTTGGTGCGGAATGTGCGCTCGCGGCCTTCCTGCCAGGGCGATCCCGCGTGGGACGTACCAATGGACGCGCGCCGGCCGCGCGTGGTGCTGGGGCGGCCCGGAGAGGATGAGCTCCCCCACGCGCAGCTCGTGGCCGGGCTGCGCAGGCTGCCTCCGCAACTGCCCGATGTGGCTTGGTTCGTGCCGGGCGCGACCGGAACCCATGTTGCGGCTTGGGCGCAGCGGCTCGCGGAATCGCTGGGGCGCAGCGTTGTCGTGACCCCCGGAGTTCCGGCGGCCGACGGTTCCGTCGTCGTCCGGAACGTGGAGGGCGGACAAGCGTGGCCGACGATGCCGACCCTGTTGCGGTATTCGCCCGGGTCGCAGGCCGAAGTCCTGGACGCTGCACCACCTCCCCCGGGATGGGTCGCGGACGGTGCGCTGAACTACCGCCCGGTGGCGGGGCAGCGGGTCAGGCTTCGCGTGGTGCCAGCCGGCCTGGTCATGACGGGCCCCGATGACACCGACGATCCCGCGGCCGGACCGTTCGAGCCGCATCGGATGACCATCGCGGTGACCTCATCCGCGGCAGCCGAGGGGACGGGCCCGCTGCGGCATCTGCTCGGCTGGTTCGCGCAACGATGCGGCGTGCGGATCCTCGCCGTGGGTGTGCAGGAGGACCGCTTGCGCGATGAACTCCACGACATCGCACGAGAATCCGGAGTGGAACTCGATCTGGGCAGCGGGCCGGTCGCCGGAGAACCGCCGCGCGGTGCGGAGAAGGTCAAGTCCATCGGAGAGTCCACTGTGGTCATTCCGGTCCCGGCGACGGCTCGGCCGGTCACGTTGAGTTCCGGGCCGTCGACTGCGCCGTCTTCCGGGATCGATGAGCCGCCGACCGTGCAGCCGGATGCGCGGATCACCACCGTCCGCGCAGCTCCGCATGATCCTCCGCTGCTCCCCGGAGGGCATGTGAGCAGCGAGGGCGAGCGCGCGGCATTCCTGGCATGGGCGGCCGACGAGTTCAACGATGCGGTGGGTGTTGTGAACGCGGCACTCGCTCTCCTCCCGGCGCTGCGGGGCAACGATGAGACCGCCGCGCGTGTCGACCTCGTCGCGGTGCGCCTCTACCTCGGTGCCAGTGCGCGTGGCGGTGCGGCGCTCAACGAGGCGCTCCGGGAGCAGCGGGTTCTGCCTTGCTCCGAATACCTGGCCTGCCTGACCTCCGGGCTCCGGCGACTGCCGGTGCAGCGCGGGCCGGTTTTCCGCCAGTCCAGCTGGTCTTGGCAACAGGATGTGCGGGATGCCTACCCGCTCGGCGAGGTGCTGTCGGAGCCGGGATTGCTCAGCGCCGTGCCTAAGGGCGAGTGCGTCGCCGCGGATCTGCCCGTCGACTTCGGCATCTGGTCCAGGACCGCGCGCCGCACGTCGGCCCTCGCTACCGCCGGGGAGAACGAGGAACTGGTGTTCTGCCAGCGCAGTCGGTTCAAGGTACTGGACGTTGATGACAACGCAGACGCTCGTCCGGCCGTGCTGCTGGGAGAACTCGCCGCAGACGAAAAAGGCGGCACCGGGAAGCTCACCGAACACGATCTCGCCGTAGCGGAGAAGCTCCGCGAGGCGTTGCGGCTTCGCCGTGCCGTCGAGCCGTCCACGATGGGTGAGGTGCAGGCGTCTCGCTTCCAGAGCCCCGTGGGGCTCGTCGCCGGTGCCGTGGTGGGACAGTCCATTTCCGCGACGGCCTCGTGAGCACCGCAGAATTCCGTCAACTCCTTCGGAGTGAACCGATGAACGCTTTCGCCAGCCGTTCCGCTCGTACTGCCGCCGTGATGTGCTTGGCGTGCGCGATGTCGGGAGGTGAGGTGCAACCGGCGCTTGCGGTGCCGAACGTGGGGCCGCCCGACAGGGCGTCGATCCAGGGCTGCGCCCCGCCGCCGATGGTCACCGAGGGAACCATCCCGTGGGCGCAAGCACAACTCGCCCCGCAGCGGGCGTGGAAGGTCACGCGTGGGCAGGGGGTCGTCGTCGCCGTCGTCGATTCAGGCGTCGACCCCAATTCGCCCCAGCTCGTCGGCTCCGTGTTGCCTGGCAAGGCCGTTTCGGGTGCTGCCGACTCCGACTGCTCGGGGCAGGGCACGTTCGTCGCCGGGATCATCGCCGCGAAGCAGGAGCACGGCATCGGCTTCGCCGGGATCGCCCCGGAGGCGCGCATCCTGCCGGTGCGCGTCCTGGATGACCAGGGGAATGGGGATCCCGCCGCGCTGGCGAAGGGAATCCGCATCGCGGCGGACTCGGGGGCCCGCGTCATCAACGTCTCCACCACCACGTCGCAGCCAAGCACCGACCTCGAATCCGCAGTCGCTTACGCGCGATCCCGTGACGCGCTGATCGTCACCGCCGCGGCGAAGGGCGGCGAGGCCGACTCGGTCACCTATCCGGCGGCGTACCCGGGCGTGCTCGGGGTGGGAGCCGTCAACGAAACCGGGCAACCCGGCGCTTACTCGGAGACCGGCGAAACGGTCGATCTCGTCGCGCCCGGCGAGGGCATCGTCAGCATCGGTCCCGGTGGGGCGGGGCACTGGCAGGGTTCGGGCACCGCCTACGCGACGCCGTTCGTCTCAGCCACGGCGGCGCTCGTCCGTGCATACCGCCCGGAGCTGAACGCCGACCAGGTCGCGCAACGCCTGTTGACGACCGCGAATCCATCGGGTGGAACTGTTCCGGACCCGAACACCGGCTGGGGCATGGTGAATCCGTACGCGGCGGTGACCGCCGTCGTCCCGGGCGGCGCCGATGCGCAACCGGGCGGTGGCTCCGCTGCGCGGGTCGCACACCCGGTCGTGCCGCCGCCCGACCCGATGCCCGGGCGAATCGTGTTGGCCACGGTTGCTTCGGCGGTCGCGCTCGCCTTCGTCACGTGGCTGGTTTCGGTGCTCGTCCCGGCCGGTCGTCGCCGGGGCTGGCGCCCCGCCCGCAAGGTCGTCGTTGCGGACGGGGCCACCGGCCCTCGCTGATCAGCTGTTCTGCGTCGAACCCGCTGCCGAAGCCGCGCCGGATCGATCATCGCCGAGCCGCGGCGTCTGCACGAGCCGGACCACGCGTCGGCGGTTGACGAACTGGGCGCGGCCCGGCGGAAGCTGCCGGGGACGCAGGTTGCCCACGAAACTGCCTTCGTCCTTGGGGCAGGAGAACAGCAGCATCGGCGTGCCGAGTTCCCACAGCCGGCGCAGCACCGGGTCCATCATCGCCCGACTGCCCCCGGACGTGCTGCGGGCGATGATCAGGTGCAGCCCGATGTCGTGGCCCTGCGGGAGCAGGGAAATCAGCGGTTGCAGCGGGTTGGTGAACCCGCTTTCCACCAGCTCGGCGTCGTCGACGACGATGAACAGGCGTCCACCGGTCCACCAGTCCCGCTTCGACAGGCGATCCGGGCTGATCTCCGGTCCGGGCACCCGCGAGGTCAGCAGTTCCGCTGCCTCCGCGACCTGCTTCGCCAGGCTGTCGCCGGTCACCGCGTACCCGATCTGGTATTCGGTCGGCACCACGTCGTGCAACTCCCGCCGGGGGTCGGCGAACAGCACCCGGGCCTGCTCCGGCGAGTACCGCCGGGTCACCGCTTCGGTGACGTAGCGGAGCATGTTCGTCTTCCCGCTCTCGGTGTCGCCGAACATGACCAGGTGCGGGGTCTGGTCGAAGTCGTGCCACAGCGGCGCGAGTTCGACGTCGTCGAGGCCGAGCGGAACCTGAAACACCGCGTTCTCGTGCGCCACGCGGAGCTCCGGCAGCTGCTGCGCCGGGACCTCCAACGGCAGCAGCCGAACCGGGGGTGCGGGCACCGCGCCGGGGCCGCCGACCGCCTGCACCAGGTCGGCCACGGCATCGGCGAGGTCGTCGGTCGATGATCGACCGTCGATCCGCGGGAGGGCGGCGAGGAAGTGCTGCTTGTCCACGGTGATGCCCCGACCGGGCGCGGCCGGAACAGTGGCCGCCAGCCTGCTTTTGACCTCCGACTCGACCGGGTCGCCGAGTCGCAGTTCGAACCGCGTGCCCAGCACGTCGCGCAGCCATGGGCGCATGTCGGACCACCGCCCGGAGCACACCACCAGGTGGATGCCGAAGCTCAGCCCGCGCGCGGCGATGTCTTGCAAGCGGGCTTCCAGCTCGTCGAATTCGCTGCGCAGCGTGTACCAGCCGTCGATGACCAGGAAGACGTCGCCGCAGGGGTCCTCGTCGACGAACCGTCCCTTGGCGCGGGCCCGCCGGTACGCGGCCATCGAGTCCAGGTTGTGCGAGGCGAACAGCTGCTCCCGGCTTTGCAGCAGGTTGGTGATCTCCTGCACGGTGCGGGTGACGCGGTCCCGGTCCAACCGGTTCGCGACGCTGCCCACGTGCGGCAGGCCGGAGAGCGCGGCCAGCGAGCCGCCGCCGAAGTCCAGGCAGTAGAACTGCACCTCGGCGGAGGTGTGGGTGAGCGCGAAGGCACAGATCAGGGTGCGCAGCAGCGTGGACTTGCCGCTCTGCGGCGCGCCTACGATCGCCACGTGCCCCTCCCCGCCGGAGAGGTCGGCGGTGAGCAGGTCGCGGCGCTGCTGCGCGGGCAGGTCGACCAGCCCCAGCGGAACGACCAGCGTGCGCGCCGGATCCCGGTCGTTGGTGTGCAGACCCAGCTGCGGGTCGTCGTCCAGCGCCGGTAGCAGTTCGTCCAGCGCCGCCGGTTTCCGCAGCGGCGGCAACCACACTTGGCGCGCCGCAGGCCCGTGACCGGCCAGCCGGTTGATGACGACATCCATCATGGGCAGTCGTTCTTCGTCGGGCTGGGGTTGTTCCACGACGGGTTCTTCGACGTCGTGCCGGCGCTGGGCCACGTGCCCGCCGCTGAAGTCGACCAGCTGCTCCGCGACGACCTTCTGGCTGGTCCTCCTGCGCGGGGCTCGGTAGGGGCTGGAAACGTAGGCGCCCTTGAACCGGGTCAGGGTCTGGGTGTCGGAGCGCAGGTAGCCGTTGCCCGGTGCGGTGGGCAGTTCGTAGGCGTCGGGTACGCCGATGACGCTGCGGCTTTCCATCGCGGAGAAGGTGCGCAGCCCGATGCGGTAGGACAGGTGCGTTTCGACCTTGCTGATGCGGCCCTCGTCCAGCCGCTGCGAGGCCAGCAGCAGGTGCACGCCGAGGCTGCGGCCGAGACGGCCGATCATCGCGAAGACGTCGATGAATTCCGGTTTGCTGACGAGCATTTCGCTGAACTCGTCGACGACGACGAACAGCGCGGGCATCGGCTCCAGCTGCGCGCCACCGCGGCGGGCCTTCTCGTAGTCGCGCCGCGACGCGTAGTTCCCCGCTGAGCGCAGCAGTTCCTGCCTGCGGTTCATCTCCCCGGTCAGGGCATCCTGCATGCGATCGACCAGTTCGATCTCGTCGGCGAGGTTGGTGATCACGGCGGAGGTGTGCGGCAGGCGGTCGAAGCCGAGGAAGGCCGCGCCGCCTTTGAAGTCCACTAGCACGAAGTTGAGCTCGTCGGAGGGGTGCGTGACCGCCAGAGCCAGCACGAGGGTGCGCAGCAGCTCGCTCTTGCCGGAGCCGGTGGCGCCGATGAGCATGCCGTGCGGACCCATGCCGTCCTCGGCGGATTCCTTGATGTCCAGCTCGATCGGGACACCTGAGGTGTCGATGCCGATCGGCACCCGCAGCCGCTGCCGGGCAGCGCGGTCCCGCCGCAGCTTGTCGCGGTCGAAGCTGTTCGCGTCACCGATTCCCAGCAGCGTGGTCAGCTCGTAGTCGGTCGCCAGCGGTTCGCTGGTGTCGGTGGCCGCCCCGATGCGGAACGGGGAGAGCGTTCGCGCCAGCGCCGCCGCGGCTTCGGCTCCCAAAGCATCTGGGATGCCGAGCCGGGTTGCCGACTCCTTTCCCGCGCGGTTGAAGGCGATGGTGCTCAGCTCGTCCTCCGCGACGTCCAGGTGCAGGGTGTCGCGTTCCGGCCGCCACGGCAGGCCGTCGCCGACGTCGATGACCACGGTGTTGCGGTAGCCCTCGTCGGCGAACCGGTGCCCGGAGGGGACGGTGACGCCGTCGAGCACGACGACGACGAGCGGCTCGCGGGCGGTGATGGGGCTGGCGCCCTCGAACTTCGGCCGTTCGGTGAAGTCCTCGCCGAGCAGCTCCTCGACCTCGGTCACGTTGTCGGCCATCAGCCGGACCGGCCCGGCTCCGTCGCGGCGCTGCGCGTCCTGGGCGTGCGGCAACCACTTGACCCAGTCCCACGCCGCGCGCTCCAGGTCACCGGCGCAGACCGCGATCATCAGGTCGTCGGGGGAGTGGAAGGTGGCGAGCTGGGCGACCATCGCGCGGGTCATGGCGCGCGCCGCGTCGGCGTGGCCGCGCAGCTGGATCCGCGCCAACCCGCGCACGTAGACCGGCACCGGTGCGGCGGGCAGGCTGCTGTAGGCGCGCAGGAACCGGCGAAGTCCGTGCGCCGACAGCGGTTCCAGGTCCTCGACCGGCTTGGTCTCCGGGGGCACCAGCTTCAGGGCGGAGTGCTGCGGGCCGACGCCGATGCGCACCTCGCCGAAGTCCTCGTGGGTGCCGCGCCGTTCCCAAAGCCGGTAGCTCAGCGCCAGCGACCACAGCGATCCCGGATGCGGGTGCGTCCAGGCCGCGGAGGCCTGCTGCTCGCCCAGCGATCGGCGCACCTTCTGCCGCTGCTGCGAGAGGTAGCGCAGGTAGTCGCGGCGGTCGCCGCCCATCTTGTGCTTGCGGTCGGTGGCCGCCCGGATGAGCTGACTGACAACCATGCCCACCATGCCGACGACCATGACGCCGCCCGCCACGTAGGTCATCGGGCCGGGGCGTTGCAGGAACGTCAGCGTCATGCTGCCCGACATGAGCACCATGGGCAGGTAGGTCAGTATCGTGCTCAGGCTGTTGCTCTTCGACTCCGGTACCGGTGGCGGCTCTTGGAGGGCGAGTTCGCCCTCCGGCATCTTCGGTCCCACGCGACGCGCGGGCCGGTTGAACAACATCGTGGTCAA
>NZ_JBSFBZ010000064.1:0-42959 GCF_053593195.1 Saccharopolyspora sp. NPDC002376 | reverse complement strand
TCCAGCACCACACGATCGCCGTATTTGCGCTGCCTGCCGCCCTTTTCCCGAGCCCGCACCGGCATCAACGGTCCCAGCACGGCCCACACCTCATCACTGAGACCGGACGGCGTGATGCGACCAGGCGGTCGTTTCGTCGTAGAGGGTGCCGGTCTTGAGGCAGCCGTGGAGGATGCCCGAGAACATCGCGGCTTGACATTTCAGCTCCTGGGATTTCCCTAAGGTGGATCTTGTTCGGGGTAAGTGCCCCGAATGCCCAGTGCGACGGGGTGTGGCTGCTGGGATGTTTGCCTCTGTCGTGGCTTTGAAAGAATGGCCGCCCCGTCGCTCTGGACGCCCTGGCCACTGATTCAGATCTGATGCGGACCGTCGCTGTTTAGGGACCTGTTGGCAGGGTTGTCCACGGGGTTGACCTGCAACAACAGGAGAACGTGAGTGAAGGTTCGGCCGCTGATCTGGGTCGGTATTGACGTAGGGAAGACCACGCATCACGCGTGCGCGATGGACATTGACGGAAAGGTCGTGTTCTCGCAGAAAGTGGCCAACAACCAGGCCGCGATCGAGCAACTCATCGCCCGTGCCGGGAAGTCGGCGGCCGAGGTGCGGTGGGCGATCGATCTGACTAGCAACGCCGCTGCGCTGCTGGTCACGGTCCTCGTCACGACCGGCCAGCCGGTGGTCTATGTGCCCGGCCGGGTGGTCAATCGGATGACCGGCGTGTTCCGCGGCGAGTCCAAAACAGACGCTAAGGACGCCCGGGTGATCGCCGAGACCGCGCGCATGCGCGCCGACCTCACCCCGGTCACCGCCCCGGATGAAAAAGTGGTCGAACTGACCCGGCTGACCGCGCACCGCGCACCGCGAAGACCTCATGGCCGACTGGGTCCGCGGGGTCAACCGGCTGCGCGACCTGCTCAGCAGCATCTTTCCCGGACTTGAAAAGGCTTTCGACTACTCCGCCCGCTCGCCACTGATCCTGCTCACCGGCTTCCAAACCCCCGAGTCCATCCGGGCTGCCGGCGAGACAGGGCTGGTCTCCTACCTGCGCGAGCACAAGGCTTGGGCCAAGGGGATCCCCGGCATGGCCGCCGCCGCGCTGGCCGCCACGGAGGCCCAAACCGTCCGCCTGCCGGGCGAAGCGACCACAGCGGTGCTCATCGCCCGCCTGGCCACGCAACTGCTCGAACTGGACCGGCAGATCAAGGACACCGACAAGCTGATCACCAGCCGGTTCCGGGAACACCCGCAAGCCGAGATCATCGAATCGCTGCCCGGCTTCGGCCCGATCCTCGGCGCAGAGTTCGTCGTCGCCACCGGCGGCACCTTGTCCGGATTCGCCACCTCGGGGCGCTTGGCCTCCTACGCAGGGCTCGTGCCAGTGCCACAGGATTCCGGTCGTGTCACTGGGAATCTGCGTCGGCCGAAACGCTACAACCGCAGATTGCGGCGCGTGTTCTACATGGCTGCGCTGTCCAGCATCAAGAGTCGCGGCCCCTCGCGCACCTTCTACGACAAGAAGCGCAGCGAACGACTCATCCACACCCAAGCCCTGCTCGCACTGGCCCGCCGCCTGGTCGACGTGCTCTGGGCCCTGCTGCTCGACAGACGAACCTTCAGCCCAGCCGGGCCACAAAAAGCTACTGCTGCAGCTTGACATGATCATTCAGATTCTTTCAGGCTCGGCGATGGCGAGGTTCTTGGGCAATTTCCATCACCGGCCACCCCGATCCGGGGCGCCGATCACGATGTGCGGTTGGCCGGGACCACGTCCCGGCCCGGTACTGCATCCCGGGATTGTGCCTCGGGCACTGGAGGTGTCACTCCTCATCATCGAAAGGGAGGAAAGGGACACTGAGCTATATCCCGAACGGAGTAGTCCCGCGGGAGCCGAAGTAGATCGAGATCACTGGAACGGGGCATCGAGAGCGTCACCCTCGTAGTCGCCACTTCTTTTCAGGCTCGGTCGATCACCGACCGCTAGGACCGTCCAGGTGGATGATGTTGCGTTGATCACCATAATTGCGGTGTTTGTCCGGAACTCATTGGTCTAGTGTTCCGTTGCTATGTGCACGGATGACGACCCTGGAAGTACCTGCCGCACCCCTCACAGCCGGATGGGTGCGAGGGGTGCGGCGACGCTGGAAAAGCACGTCAGCACGCCGAACAGCCCGATCTTCAGCTGGGGTGAGTTGAGTCCAGCCCACGATGGCGTTGCCGCATCGGCGGACGCGCGCGCACTCCTCCCCCATGGCATTCACCAGCCCCGCTTCCGCGCGCTGCAGCGGCTTTTCACGGTTGCGCGACGCGATGAACACGCGTGCACGAGAGGCCCAGACGTGGCCTTGGCCTTTTCCTCGTCCATGCCAGCGGCCCCGAAGAAGCTCCCGTTGTCCGCGCGACTCGCTCGCGCGGCGCAGACGTGCGCGAGTTCGCGGCTTCCGGGTCCTGCCCGACCGCACTAACTCCTGATCAGAGCAAGAAGCTCCACTACCGCTACCCGCAACCCATCGCCAACTACTCACCGCAACTGATCGACAGCGAAGAGAAGAGGAAGGGCCAGCAGAATGGTCTTCAAGAAGCTCCTGGGCGCGCTCGGCGTCGGCGGCCCGTCGGTGGACACCGTGCTGCACCACCAGCACGTCCGCCCGGGCGAGAACCTCGCCGGGGAAGTCCGCATCACCGGCGGGAACCAGGACGTCACCGTCGAGAACGTCGCGCTCGGCTTCGTCACGCGTGTCGAAACCGAACACGGCGGCCATGACGGGCATGCCGGCGTGGAGTTCCACCGCGCCGTGGTGGCCGGCCGGTTCGAGCTGCGCGAGGGCGAGCACAAGACCATCCCGTTCCAGCTGCCGGTGCCGTGGGAAACGCCGATCACCAGCGTCTACGGGCAGCACCTGCACGGCATGACGCTCGGCGTGCGCACCGAGCTGGCCATCGCCAAGGTCGCCGACAAGGGCGACCTCGACCCGGTGTCGGTGGAACCCCTGCCCGCGCAGGAGAAGGTGCTGGAGGCGTTCTCCCAGCTCGGTTTCCACTTCAAGAGCGCCGACCTGGAACACGGCCAGTTGCACGGCGTCCGCCAGGAACTGCCGTTCTTCCAGGAGATCGAGTTCTACCCGCCCCAGCAGTTCGCGGGGCGGATCAACGAGGTCGAGCTGACCTTCGTCGCCGGCCCGCACGGGCTGGACGTGGTGCTGGAGGCCGACAAGCGCGGCGGGTTCTTCACCCCGAGCCAGGACACCTTCGGCCGCTTCCACGTCTCCCACGAGGAAGCCCTCGGCACCGACTGGACCGGGCGGATCCACGGCTGGCTGGAACAGGCCGCCGAACGCCGCGGCGCGGTGGGCCACGACGGCGGCTTCGGCCACCACCCGGAGTACGGCCACCCGCACGGCTACAGCAACCAACCGCACGGCCACTACGACGACGATCATCACCACCGACGTGGATCCGGGATGGGCGGCATGGTCGCCGGTGCCGCGCTCGGCGCCGGCGCCGGATTCCTCGGTGGCATGGTCGCAGGCGAGATGATCGAGGAAGTTTTCGAGGACGACGAAGAAGAATTCTGAGCGCAGACAGGCACTCTTACAGCGGGCACCGGCGCCGACCGGTGCCCGCTGTGCGCTAACAGTCCGAGGATCGCGTACGACAAGGCGAAGATCTCTCGATATGTTGATCACTGACTTTTCGGCGGTCCATTCGGGAGCCCTGTGTGTTAGCGCGTGAACGCGTCCGGGCGATGGCGGATGCACCACTCACCCAGCGGGTGGTCATCGCGGTCATCCTCGTCAACGCCGTGACGCTCGGCTGCGAGACCTCCCCCGGCCTGGTCGCCAGCCACAGCTAGCTGCTCCACGCGGTGGACCGGGCCGCGCTGGCGGTGTTCGCGGTGGAGCTGGCCGCCCGCCTGTACGGCCACGGCTGGCGCTTCTTCCGCGACCCGTGGAACTGCTTCGACGCCGTCATCGTCGGCATCGCGCTGCTGCCCACCACCGGCGCCTTCGGAGTCCTGCGCGCGCTCCGCATCCTCCGCGCCCTGCGGCTGATCTCGGTGATCCCCAGCATGCGCCGCGTGGTCAGCGCGCTGCTCACCGGCGTCCCGGGGATGGCCTCCATCGCCGCCCTGCTGGTGCTGATCCTCTACGTGGGCGCGGTGATCGCCACCAAGCTGTTCAGCGCGGTCGCCCCGGACTACTTCGGCGACCTCGGCGACTCGCTGTTCACACTGTTCCAGGTGATGACCGGGGAAGCCTGGTCCGAGGTCGCCCGCGCCGTGATGGACGAGGAACCGCTGGCCTGGATCTTCTTCATCGGCTACATCGCGATCACCACGTTCACCGTCCTCAACCTCTTCATCGCCGTCGCCGTGTCCGCGATGGAATCCCAGGTGGGCCGGCAGCAACCCGAGCAGGAAGAACCCGAGACGATGCGGCAGCTGCTCGACGAAGTCCGCCAATTGCGTGCCGAAGTGCGGAGCCTCCACACCGCTCAAGACGAAGTGCCGAGTCGAACCGCTGCGACGTGATCGCTGAGACAACAGCGATCACGCGCGTGGACCGAGGCGCGACGGCACGGGACGCACCTGGAGCGAAGCTCGCCAGCGTCGATCCCAGCCAGCCAACGAGTGTGGCACTTACGTCAGCGGCGTCCCTACGACGACCGGGAACCCGGTCAACGGGGCCAGGTGTGGTGGAGTTCGTCGAGGCGGTAAGGGTGAGTGTGGCGCCACGCGCCGGTCGCGCCGACGAGCTCGGCGTTGTGAAGGTGTTCGTGCCCTTGAGCTAGATCGTGGTGGTCGTGTTCGTGCTCGTCGGGGTCGTGCGCAGGCCAGACGCGCGCGGCTACCACGGTGGCTGCGGCTGCCAGACCGGCCAGCACCGCAAGGGTCCACGTTGTTCCGGCCACGGCGGCGAGCCAGCCCGCAAGCGGGTACGTGATCAGCCAGCAGCCGTGGGACAGGGCGTAGTCCGCAGCGAACAAGGCGGTGCGCTGACCGCTGTCGGCGCACCGGCGCAGCAGGCGTCCGATGGGGGTGAGCACCAGAGATCCGGCCGCACCGATTAGTGCCCAGATCAGCAGAAGCCCGGGCCAGCGCCAGGCTTCGCCGCTGTTGAGCACCGCGATGGCCGTGACGAGGGCGGCTGCGCCGATTGCACTGCCGACGAGCATCAGCGGCCGTTCGGCGAAGCGCTGTAGGGCACGAGGCAAGGCGAGGGCGATCAGCAGCGACCCGATACCGTAGGCGCCGAGGGCCAGGGTGACGTCGGATTCGCTTCCGACGAGATCATCTCGCACGGTGGTGACGGTGTTGACCAGCACCATCGACCCGGTGGCGGATACGGCCATGTGCAGGGCGAGCAGGCCCCGCAGCCTGGGGACAGCGAGATATCGGCGTACACCGAGGGTGGTGCGGCTGAACAGACCGCCGGAGCGCTGAGCCGGGCGAGGACGGGGCAGCACTGTGGAGAGGACCAGCAGCGCCGAGGCTGCGAATCCGGCCGCTGTGCCGAGAAACAGCGTGTTGAGGCCGACGAGTGTCAGGGCTGCGGTGGCAAGGGCAGGACTGACCAGCCTTTCCGAGTCATAGGCCAGCCGGGACAGCGACAGGGCGTTGGTGTAGTCGTCCTCGTCGGTCAGCAGATCGGGAATCGTGGCCTGGAAGACCGGGGTGAACGCGGCCGACGCGGCCTGGAGCAGGAACACCAACAGGTAGATCTGCCAAATCTGGTCCACCCACGGCAACATCACGGCAGCTGCCGCCCGGACCACGTCCAAGGCGACCAGGACCGTCCGCCGGGGGAAGTGGTCGAGCAGGGCGGTGGCCACCGGCGCGATGATCACGTTCGCGGTCATCTTGATGGCCAGCGCGGTTCCGAGGACCACGCCCGCCTGCGCCCCGGCTATTCGATACGCGAGTAGTGCCAGCGCAACGGTGGCCAAGCCGGTCCCGAGGAGGGCGATGATCTGCGCGGTGAACAGGCGGCGGTAGGTCTGGTAACGCAGGACGCGCAGCATGGCTCTCCCCAGTCGTGTCGTCGTGATCGACCACAACATATGTGCTCATGTACGCACGCGACAACGCTGCAACAGCCGATCACTGGCAGCAACAACACCCTGGCGAGCAACCACCGCGGAGTGCCGGCCCCGCCACGAGGACAGGCACTCTGCGCCCCGAACGCTTTCAAGAGCGGGATCTGGCCGCGTACGCGCCCAGATCCCGCATCGGGGCGTCACAGCGGGGTCAACACCATGAGGATCTCGTCCCGATCATCATCCGGCGCCAGGCGCAACGCTCCTGGCCAGCGGCCGATCTCCTTCCACCCCAATCGGCCATAGAACTCCTCCAGCCCCACCCCGGCCCGCGCCGCGAGGTGGAGTTGCTCCAAGCCCATGCCGTCGCGGGCGACCTCCCGCGCGTAGTTCATCAGGGCGGCCCCGATTCCCCGACCGCGGAAATCGGTGTGTGACTGGACGTGGTGAACGGTCCCCCAATGCGCCACCAGTGGATCCATATCGCGGCGGATGTTGAGCCAACCCGCCAGAGCGCCCTCCGCCATCACGAGCACCAGGCGACTGCGGCGCGGATCGAGCGCAGCAATGAGCCGATCCGCGACAGGCCTGACTTGCGAAACGCGGACCGGCGGAAAAGGAAACCCCACCGCCCCACCGGCATTGCTGACGCTGGTCCAGCATTCGACGAGAGCGGTTGCCAGTTCCGGCGTGACGTCCTCCGCGCGGGATATCTGGCGGAGAGCAAGGGCATCACGAGTAGTCATGGCCGCGAAGTGTCGCACTCGGGGCTGACAGCCGGGTGCAACACTTCGCTCGCCTCACTTCCAGCTGGCCGGCATCACCGAGATGATCAATCCACTGTGGACAGTTCTGGTTTGCCGGCACTGCCTGGCATCCGGGATCAGTCCCGGAAACGGCGGATGAGAACGACTCCGACGCCGACCACGACGACAACCGCGATCCCGATCAAGGTCAGCACGACCGTTTGGTTGCGCCCTCATCGGGTGCAGCCTGCGGCGGCTGAGGCTGTTGCGACGGCACGACCGGCGCTTGGCTTGCGGCGGCGCCGGGAGCGGGGGCCAGCGTGAAGGTGCGCTTGCCGGCGACCGGATGCCCGCCGTCGGAGACCACGCGGAAGGCCAGCGTGTACGTTCCCGAATTCACCGCTGGGAGCAGGGGCTGGGACACCACGGTTTCGTTGACCGTGGGAGGGGCGGCAGCGACGTTCTCGCCTGCGGGGCCGGTAACGGTGATGGTGATGATCTTCGGGTTGACCGGCTGGTTGAACTGCAGAGTCGCGGCGGCCGGCAACTCTGCGACCTGGGCACCGTCGGCCGGGTCGGTGGACAGCAGCGTCGCGTCGGCGGCTGCCAGACCAGCAGTGGGAACGGCGCAGGCGCCGGCCATTGCCAAGGCTGCGGCCACACGTCCTGCGCGCACCGAGATCTTTCGCATCTTCGGCATGTGGATGTCTCCTGTTTGCACTGGGAGGCCAGCCCGCTCGCCCGACCCGGTCGAGAGCGAGGCGTGGCCGATTTTGGTGGTCGATGACGTACGGCTCGTGGGGTCCGCCAGCCGCCGATTGCATTGCGGCCGAACAGGCGGCAATGTGTGTGCTTATGTACGCACTTGAGGACGACAAGCTGGACGAGATGTGGCGGGCACTGCCCACGGACGACCACGTCGAGGCGGCCGTGACCGCGTTCCGCATGCTGTCCGATCCCACTCGCGTACGCCTGTTGTGGCTGTTGTGCGGAGCCGAGTACGACGTGACGACGCTGGCCGACCTGATCGGCGTCGCCCGGCCCGCTGTGTCGCAGCACCTGGCCAAGCTCCGCCTCGCGGGCCTCGTGTCCCTTCGACGGGACGGTCGGCGTGCGGTGTACCGGGCTCGGGGCGGACACGTACGCCGCCTGCTGGCCGAGGCCGTGGAAGCCGCTGACCACCACATCACCGGCGCCGCCGAGCACGACTGACCTGACGCCGAGGCACTGCGTGGCGGCTCGCCTTCCGATAGCTAGCCGCCACGCTCGGCGCGGCCCCCGCAGCCCAGCCGCTGGTCGAGAAGCGTCGTCACGAACGCATCAGGCGTCCGGCGAGCCGTTGGCTCCGCTGCTGCGGCGGGACCGCAGCAGCGCTCCGATCGCAACGCCGAGCGCGAGGGCTCCAAGGATCAGCCCGGCGCCACTGAGCCACACCGCGGTGCCGTTCTGCTCGACGTTCGCACCGGGCTCGGCCGCGGCGTGCGATCCGTGACCGTCCTTCGCCGAGCCGGCAAGCTTCAGCGTCGGAGCGGGCGACTCGGGCTTCGAACCGTCCGGGGCGGGCGAACGTCGTCGACGCCCTTTCCTGCTGGGTCGGCGAGTTCCCAGTCGAAGTAGCGCTTGCCGAGGAAGACAGGGCAGGCGTCGCCGCAGCCCATGGAGATGACGACGTCGGCGGCTTCGACAGCCTCGGTGGTGAGCTCCTTCGGGAACTCATGGGACAGGTCCAGGCCGAGTTCGTTCATGACCTCGAGCACGGCAGGGTTGATGCTGTCGACGGGTGCGGATCCGGCGGAACGAACAGTGACGCGGCTTTGGGCGTGGTGGTGCAGGAGGGCGCCGGCCATCTGGGAGCGGCCGACGTTGTGCACACGGTGGAGAACCTCAGGAGACCTCGACGGCGGTCACCAAAGTTCAACCCGGAGATGGGTCAAAAAGGGCCAAGAAGAGCACGAACGTTGCCCACGAGGTGGGGCGACCTGAATACCTTCGACCTGCGGATTTACTGAATGCCACCAGCAGAATCGGCGTAGAACCCACCTCCCCCTATCGGCACCTGGCAACGTCACCGTGCCCACGGTTCGGGTCTGGTCGAGCGCGGGCACCAACGCGCTACCGGCTGACGGTCGGGCGATCTCCAGCCGCGCGAGCCGGTCGGTCATGCCCAACGACAGTGCGGCCTCCACCTCTCCTCGCCGCTGCTGCAACTCGTCCAACAACCGCTTCCCGGCCAGCGCAGTGGCGACCATCGCGCCACCGATCAGCTGCCCCACCAGCGGAATCAGCACCAGGCCGGTCAACGGCACCGCACCGGTGACGACCAGCAACCCCACGGCAGGCGCGACACCGGCTGCGATCGGCAGCCCGGCCCACAGCCAGCTCCGGTCATCGGTGATCCGCCGACCCGCGGTGTACGCCGCCACCACGAACATCAGCACGATGAACAACGCCGCCAGCGCGGTCGACTCGACCAGGTAGGCGATCAGCAACGACACAACGGCCAGCTGCACCGCACCGCGCACCCCGGCGAACAGCACGTGGTGGAAGCGGGCCAGCCGACCGAGCCCGGAAACGGCTGCGGCGGCGATCAGCAGCAGTGCGATGGCAACGCCGAGTGCTGGTGTGACCGGTATGGATCCTGATGACACCGCCTGACCCTAGGCCGCTCCGCGACCGCGACGCCCGGCGGTCAGCGCGGGCTGTCGAGCAGCTCCACCGGCTCGGTGATCACGTCGACGAGCGCCCCGTTGCGGGTCACGGTGATCTGCAACGGGCGGCCGATGGCCTCGGCGAACATCAGCCGTTGCAGCCCCTGCGCGTCGCGCACCGGGTTGCCGCCCGCCGTGAGCACGAGGTCGCCGCGGTGGAGTCCGGCTCGCTCGGCCGGGCTGTGCCGGACCACGTCCACCACGCGCAAGCCGGTCTGCTGGCCGGCGCGTTCGACCAGCTCGTCGGGCAGCGGCGCGGGTGTCGTCACCAGCCCCAGGTAGGCGCGCCGGACCCGGCCGTGTCGGACCAGCGAATCGATGATGCGGCGGGTGGTGGCGTTGATCGGGATCGCCAGCCCGAGCCCCACCCCGGCGACCGCGGTGTTGATCCCCACCACGACGCCGTGCGAATCGGCCAGCGCCCCGCCGGAGTTGCCGGGGTTGAGCGCGGCGTCGGTCTGGATGACGTCCTCGATGATGCGGGCGGCCTGTCCGCTGCGCGCTGGCAGCGACCGCCCGAGCCCGCTGACCACGCCCGCGGTGACCGAACCGGCCAGCCCGAGCGGGTTGCCGACCGCGACCACGAGCTGCCCAACCACCAGCCGGTCGCTGTCGCCAAGCTGCACCGGCGGCGGCGTCTCCCCCACCGCGCGCACCACCGCCAGGTCCGACAGCGGATCGGCGCCGACCACGGAGAACGGCGCATCGGATCCGTCGGCGAAGCGCGCGGTCCCGCCATCGGCCACGCCGACGACGTGCGCGTTCGTGAGCAGGAAGCCGTCCTCGGTGAACACCACGGCCGACCCGGTCCCCTCGCCCCGCTCCCCGGCCAGGTGCAGGCTCGCCACGCTCGGCGTGATCGTGCGGGCCACCTCGGCCACGGTGCGCGAGTAGCCGTCCAGGGCGTCGAACGGATCTTGCGGATTCCCGGCCATCACGACCTCCAACCGGAGTTGTGTGCCAGCGCAACGCCGCAGGAAACCCCCGGATTCCCGCCGTTCGCCGTCGGCTTACCGCGAGACGAAGTCCGAAAACCGCCGGATCGGATCGCTCCAGCAACTAGGGTCACCACGTGCTCCCGATTGCCGACCCGATCATCACCGACCGCCTGCTGCTGCGTCCTTTCACCCTCGACAACGCCGACGACGTCTGGGCCTACCAGCGCAAGCCGGACGTCGCCCAGCACCTGCTGTGGGAGGCCCGCGACCGCGAGCAGACCGAAGCCGCGGTCGAGCAGATGACGCGGGAGAACGCGCTGACCGGGGACGGCGACTGCCTGAGCCTGGCGGCGGTCCTGCCGGACACCGGGCAGGTCGTGGGCCAGGTCGAGCTCGTCCTGCTCAGCCAGGCGAACCAGCAGGGCGAAGTGGGGTACATCTTCAACCCCGACTTCCAGGGCAAAGGTCTGGCCACCGAGGCCGTGCGGGCCGTGCTGCGACTCGGGTTCGAAGAGCTCGACCTGCACCGCATCATCGGGCGCTGCTCGGCGCACAACCTCGCCTCGGCGAAGCTGATGGAGCGCCTCGGGATGCGCCGCGAAGCGCACTTCGTCGACAGCATGATCATCGAGGGGACCTGGCGCGAGGAGCTCGTCTACGCGATGCTCCAGCGCGAGTGGCGCGCGACCGGCTGACCAGGCGCGCTGCTCGCCCGCACCGGTGCTTTCTCGTCACCCCAGGGGTTGGCGGGCTTCAACCCGGGCGGTGAACCTGCCGAATCTCCCGGCGACGGACACGCCTACCCCGGGACCAGATATGCGCGGCAGGAGTGCGGACCACCGGCGGCACGGGAAATCCCCGACGCTCACCAGATTGCTCGGCTTGAGCGGCGCGCTCGCGGTCGGTGCCGGATTGCTGGCACCGACCGGCCACGCGGAGGAACCAGCCGAGTGCGGACCTTCCCCGGTGCCCGCGTTCTTCACCGACGAGGCACGCCAGCTGCCGGTCGCCGAACCCGACGCCCCGGGCCACTACACCCTCACCGCGCGTCTGGGCCGCCACTCGTTCCACAGCGAATGGCCGGCCGTACCGACGCTGGGTTACCACGCTCCCGGTACCCCGGTGCAGTACCTCGGGCCCACGATCGCCACCGAACGGGGCAAACCGATCGACGTGACCGTGGTCAACGGACTCCCGCCGGCCGGTACCGCGATGTTCCCGTTCGACCAGCCGAACAACGACAACACCATCACCGCGCACCGGCACGGCGGCCTTCAACTGCCGGCCAGCGACGGCGTGCCCGAGCCCATCCAGCAGGTGATCCCGCCGGGAGGTTCGAAGACCAACCACTATCCGAACGTCCAGGCCGCGGCGCCGCTCTGGTACCACGACCACGATCACCACAACACCTCGTACCACGTCTACGAGGGCCTGGCGGGTTTCATCCCCAACACCGACCAGACCGAAGGCGCGCTCCCGCTGCCCAAGGGCGACTTCGCCAAGCAGTTCGCCATCCAGGACAAGAAGTTCAACGCCGACGGCTCGCTGTGCTACAGCCACGCCAACCCGGAGTTCCTCGGCGACCTCCCGGTCGTCAACGGCACGGTGGCGCCGAAGCAGTCCGTCGAACCCCGCCGTTATGCCTTCACCCTGCTCAACGCATCCGACACGCGTTCCTACCGCCTCAGCCTCCGGCAGACCGAGGGCCGCTCTGCGGATCGGCCCGCGATGACGGTGGTGGGCAACGACTCCGGCTACCTGCGGCATCCGGCACCGGTCGACGAGCTGCTCATCGCGCCGGCTGAGCGCTACGTGGTGGTCGTCGACTTCACCGGGCGCGAAGGGCAGAACTGGGTGCTGGCGAACACCGCGACGGCGGTGCTCGGCGAGATGAACGAGGTCGATCCCACCGGCGGCGGCATCTCGCAGCTGATGCGGTTCGACGTCGGCACCACTACCAGTTCGCCGGACGGATCCGCGATTCCGTCCGTCCTCGCTGAGGAGGCCCCACCGCCGTCCGCGCTGTTGGACGGGGCCCGGCTCCGAACCGTGCAGGCTGCCGAGGTCGTGAACGGTCACCCGCAGCTTGGCGACCGGGACCGGCTGTTGAAGTACCTCGATCCGCCGACCGAGACCCCGCAGCTGAACTCCACCGAGGTCTGGGCGATGCGCAACCGCTCGCCTGACGCCCATCCGATCCACGTGCACGAGGCCGAGTTCCGGCTGGTCGGACGCTGGCGGGTCGGGCAGTGGGACGACGACGGCAGACCGGTGCCGGGGACGATCGGACCGTTCGAGCCGCCGGCGGCGTACGAATCTGGGCCGAAGGAGACGTTCGTGTCTCCGCCAGGCCACATCACCGCCTGGGTTGGACGGTTCACCATTCCCGGGACCTCGGTGTGGCACTGCCACATCCTGTCGCACGAGGACGACGAGATGATGCGGCCGCTGGCCGTCGGCGACGATCCGCAGACGCAGCTGCCGTTGGTCCGCGACTTCGCGGAGCTTGATCGGTTGGTGCGGGAGCCGTGAGTACTCTGCCGATCTGTTCGCCGATGGCGTTGGGGGAGGTTTTTGCTGGTCTACTGGCTTTGGTGGGTGGTTGGAGCTTTTAGAGGTTTTGTTGTTGGTGGGGTCATCCCCGTGATTGGTGGATTTTGGGGGCTGTGACCCGGATGTCAAGCCCGGCCTGGCGGCCGCTCCTTCGGGGTTTCAGGCTTGACATCCGGACCACAGCCCCGTTTTGGCTTCATGTCACGGGGATGGCGTCGGGGGTTGCGCACTAATGGGCGTCGCCTGGCGCGTTGGCCCGGGGTTACTGGCGGGATTGGTGGTCCATATAGGACTGTTTAATGGGCCTTCGGGCTGGGCTTGAAAAATTTTTGTTTATCCTTCTCAGGTTTTTGCCTCGGGCAGGTCGCCCTCTTGTTTTTCTTGCCGTTGATGATCACACGCCACCGTGCTGGTGAGGTCGGAGAACTGCTGGTCGAGCATGCATTCCGCGAGTGTCCGGGTGACTTGGCCAAACTCGCCGACCGCATCCGCAACGCCCTCGATCACGACGGCGCCGCGCGCGACGAAGAAGCGCAGCGCGAGGCGCAGGACCCGCGCACCGACACGCCCTCCAACGGCTCATCCCCATGCCACGGAGACCAATGGAGGACGCACGGTGACACCCCCCGCGACGGTGGTGCGCTCCGCCGTGCCCGCACCAAGCCGTGAGCCAGGAACCTCAAGCACCTTGAAAACTCAACAGTGGAAGCAAAAGCTCCCTAAGCTCAGGTGGCGACGGGACAACTCCGCACTTGACGTCGAGCCTGCGACCGGTGGAAGGATTCAGGCCCGAGCTCGGAGATCTGGTAGCCGTTCGGATACGTCAGCGGATCCGGCTTGACCGGCCTGGAATCCGGTCGGACGGGACCAACTCTGATCAGCTGAGCGCGCAGCTTGAGACCGAGCTCTGCGGCTTTGCGCCCGGCGTGGGAGACCTGCGGGAATCCGAAGGCCGTCAGCAGGTGCGGATCCATCAGGAATCGCGCCGCGCGAGCAACCGCCGGGGACAACATCGACGGGTACCAGCTGCCGAACAGGTCAGCGTGGCGTCGGCTACTCGGCGACCGCCCTCGTCGAAATCGAAGTGGTCGCGCTCGTAGTCGTCGAAGAGGCGCTCGAACTCCGCGTAGGTCTCGGGGATTTCGGCGATCTCCATCCCCTCGCCCATGCGGCGCATTGTGTTGGTCAGCGCCTTCACCTCGTGCGGGTGGAGGCGTCGCCAGCCGAAGCGTTCGATCCAGCGGACCGGAGTCACCACGAACGTCGACAGGGTGTAGAGGTAGTCCTCGTTGCTGATCCGGTACCGGCCGTGGATGGCGTTGAGCTGGGCCAGCGATTCTCGGCCTCGCTCGCTTTCGGTGCCCCAGTGGAAGATCTCGTAGAGGACCATCAGGGTGTCGTCGTAGCGCTTCTGCGGGCACCTGGTGAACTCGCCGGTCCTGTCCAGCAGCCGGCCGATGCTCGGGACCGCGTAAGTGCGGAACAGCGCGAACTCCAGGGCCTTGGTGATGTCCCAGGGGAACTCGTACTCGGCCAGCAGCCGGTAGATCTCCTAGCAGTCGCGGTCCGCGTCGAGCGCGAGGATCCTTTCCAAGCGGTCGAAACGCCTCATCTTGGGCACACCTCGGCCTCGGGCGGACATTCCGGACTCGTCGAACGTATCGACCGGTGGGACACGTGGTCAACACATGTCCCACCGATCGACCAGGTCGTCACTGGGTGGGGGCGTCCAGCTGTTCGATCGTGGCGATCGACGGGGTTTCGGTGCGCTGCAAGTTCGCCGCCACCGACTCCGCGTCTCGCAGTACTCGGACTGCGTTGCGCCAGGTCAGCTTCGCCAGGTCTGTTTCCGACCAGCCTCGGTTCAGGAGCTCGGCGATCAGATTCGGGTAGCTCGCGACGTCTTCCAGGCCGTCCGGGGTGAACGCAACACCGTCGAAGTCGCCGCCGATGCCGATGTGGTCGACGCCCGCGACCTCGCGCATGTGGTCCAGGTGGTTGGCCACCGTGGACACCGTTGCGGTCGGCCTCGGGTTGGCCTCCTCGTAGGCCTCCAGGATCGCCTTCGCCTCCGGCGACGTGGCCAGGGCGTCGAAGCCTCGCTCTCGGAGGGTCGCTTCGGCCGCCTTCGTCCACTCGACCGCCTCCGGCAGGACGAACTTGGGCACGAAGGTCGCCATCGCCACCCCACCGTTGGACGGCAGCGCGGCCAGGACGTCGTCCGGGATGTTGCGGGGGTGGTCGCACACGGCGCGCGACGAGGAGTGGGAGAAGATCACCGGGGCTCGGGTGGCGCGCAGGGCGTCGCGCATCGTGCTCGGGGCGACGTGCGAGAGGTCCACCAGCATGCCCATCCGGTTCATCTCGCGCACCACCTCGACGCCGAAGGCCGTCAGGCCGTTCGCGGCGGGCTCGTCGGTCGCCGAATCGGCCCACGGGATGTTGTCGTTGTGGGTGAGCGTCATGTACCGGACGCCCAGCTGGTACAGCGCACGCAGGGTCGCCAGCGAGCAGTTGATCGAGTGGCCACCCTCGGCACCCAGCAGCGAGGCGATCCGGCCGGCCGCCCTGACCGCCTCCGCCTCGTCGGCGGTGCGGGCGAGCTGCAACTCGTCCGGGTAGCGGGCGATCAGGTTGTGCACGCAGTCGATCTGCTCGAGGGTGGCGCTGACCGCCTTGTCCCCCTGGTACTCGGCCTTGACGTAGACCGACCAGAACTGGCCGCCGACCCCACCGGCGCGCAGCCTGGCCAGGTCGGTGTGCAGCTGCCCGGACTGGTCCCGGGCGATGTCGCAGCGCTCCAGGTCGTAGCCGACCTTCTCGCGCAGCGCCCAAGGCAGGTCGTTGTGCCCGTCGAGCACCGGGTTCTCGGCCAGCAGCGCTCGGGCCCGCTCCACAGCTGCCACGTCAGTCATCAGAACACCTCAATCCGCGAGATCAGCACCCCGTCGACCCTATCCGCCCCACCCGGGTACAGATCGAATCGACTAATCCGCTTGCTGGCCGCACCATCGGAGAATGAACGAGATTCCCAGGCAGCAGGTCGGCGACGACCTGCCCAGCGTGCTCGCCGAGTACGGCCACCTGGCAGCGCAGCTGCCGGGCGCGTCCCGCCGGGGCGCCGAGGCGTTGCGCGCGCGCCTGGCCGAGCTGGACGAGCTGATCGACGCGCACATCGCCCGGCTTTACGGCACGCAGGAAGCGCCCGGCACCCGGGAGGCGAGCATCCGGGAGACCGACTCCATCAGCTGGTCGTAGCCCCATCGATCGGCCCGTCCAGGGCCTTCTTGGTGGCCGTGATGACCTGGCCGAGGGTGGTGTTCAGCCGCTCCAGGTCGGCCAGGTCCATATCCAGCAGCTCGACCACCCGGTAGGGGATCTTCTCGGCGTCCGCGCGCAGTTCCCGTCCCTTGTCGGTCAGGTCCACGGCGAGTTGGCGTTCATCGCTGCGGCTGCGCTGGCGCACCACGTAGCCGATCGCCTCCAGCCGCTTGAGCAGCGGGGACAGCGTCGCCGCCTCGGCGTGCAGCGCTTCGCACAGGTCCTTCACCGACCGCGGTGAGCGTTCCCACAACGTGAGCATCACCAAGTACTGCGGGTGCGTCAGGCCCATCGGAGCGAGCAGCTGCCGGTAGAGTGCGATGACGTTTCGCGAGGCCACCGACAGCGCGAAGCACACCTGACGGTCGAGGGCGAGCGGGTCCTCCCCCAGGTCGATCTGCTTCATCCGCACCCACCTTTCACCGCGATCCGTCATACGTTAATAATTAGTGTACTAAGCAATGTGGGCGGCGTTCCACGCACCGGAGAGAAAGGTGAGGATGCTGTGACCGGCACCAAACCACCACGCCCCAACCCGCTGCAGTGGATCTGGTACGCCTACGGCGGTCGTCTCCCCGAGCGGTACCGCGAGTGGGTGCTGCATGACATCACCTGCCGGACCTGGGTCCTGCGGCACGTCAGCCGCTGCCTGGTGCAGATCTCCCCCGGCCTGCTGTTCCTGCTGCTGCCCGGACCGCTGTGGATCCGCGCGATGTCGGTGCTCGGCGGGGTCATCCTCGCCGTCTGGTACTCGATGTCCTACATGGAGCACACCACCGAGTACCGGCTCTACAAGCACGGATATCCGCTCGGCGCGGGCAAGGCCACGCGGGAGGAAGCCAAGGCGGAGCAGCGCGCCACCAAGGCTTCCCGCTACGACGAGATCTACCGCAACGCTCCCGAGAGCTGAGCTCAGGCGACCGCTGCGGCGTGCACGGCACGGATCAAGCGTGCGTTCTCCGGAGCAGCACCGCCCGGGAACGCGAAGCGGCGACGGTTGTAACCGTAGGCGAGGCTGCTACGCGGGTCGGCGAAGGCCTGCGAGCCGGCGGCGCCGCTGTGCCCGAACGCACCCTGCCCCAGCACCGGATAGGTGTCGACGAGCGCGGCGAACCCCAGCCCGAACGCCTTGTGCGCGCGGGAAACGACGTCGTAGCCGACCGAGTGCAGCTGCGCGAACTCCGCCGCCGTGTCCGGCTTGAGCAAGTCGCGATCCGGCCCGAGTATTCCTGCTGCGGGCTCACAACCCGAAGCGCTGGGCCCAAGCGGTCACGTCGGCCGTGGTGGCGTTGCCACCGCAGACCATCAGCCCGAGTTCGGCGTCGCCGACCCGTTCCAGCACGCGACGAGCGGCGGGGAGCAGGGAACCCTCAGCGGGCTCGGCCCAGACCTTCGCGTGCTCCGCCAGATCCAGCACGCCCTGGACCGCCTCGGCATCGGAGACCACGATCACGTCGTCCACCAGCGCCGACACGTGCTCGTAGGTGATCGGTGAGACCGCCGGGGCGCTGAGCGTGGACACGATGGACGACAGCTCGATCTCGGTCGGCGCACCGGCCGCCAGCGCCGCCGACATGGCGTGCGCACCGGCGGTTTCCACGCCCCAGATCCGCACGTCGGGGCGGCGGGCCCGCAGGGCGGCGGCGATCCCGGAGATCAGACCGCCACCGCCGATGCTGACCAGCACGTCGGTCACGTGCCCGGCGTCTTCGGCGAACTCCAGGCCGACCGTGCCCTGCCCGGCGATGACGGTCGGATCGGCGAACGGGTGGACCAGCGTGAGCCCGCTGGCCTGCAGGTCCGTCATCAGCGCGAACGCCGCGGCCATGTCGTCGGTGAGCCGGACCTCGGCGCCGGCCGACTCGGCGACCGAGACCGCGCGGGCGGGTGCGGAACGCGGCATGATCACGGTCGCTTCGACGCCCAACACCCCGGCCATGACCGCCAGCGCGATGCCGTGGTTGCCGCCGCTGACCGCGACCACCCCGGCCGCGCGTTCAGCCTCGCCGAGCGACAGCAGCTTCGCGGCAGCCCCGCGCACCTTGAACGAACCGGTGCGCTGGAGCAGCTCCAGCTTCGCCGTCACCGGGACGCCGAGGAGGTCACCCAGCCCGGGGCTGGGCACCGTCGGCGTGCGCAGGACGTGTTCGGCGATGCGCTCCGCCGCTGCTTCGATGTCGGTGATGCCGATCAACTCGCTCGCCTCCGCCTGGACGTTTGATTCCCCGGAATCAAATCATCTAGAGGACCACGACCTGACGGACGGCGCTTCCACCGTGCAATCTGTCGAAGCCCTCGTTGATCTCGTCCAGCTCGATGCGGTGCGACAGCAGCCGGTCGACCGGGAGCGCACCGGAGCGGTACATCTCGATGAACCGGGGCACGTCGCGGCGGGGCACGCACGAGCCCAGGTAGCTGCCGCGCAGCGTCCGTTCCTCGGCGACCAGGCTCAACGCGGGCAGCGTGAGCTGGGCTTGCGGGCCGGGCAAGCCGACGGTGACCGTCGTACCGCCGCTGCGGGTCGCATCGTAGGCCTGCCGGAGTACCGGAGCGACACCGGTGGTGTCGATGACCTTCTCCGCTCCTCCGCCGGTGAGCTCGCGGATCTGCTCGACCGCGCCGATCCCGCCTGCCACGGCATGCGTGGCGCCCAGCTGGGTGGCCAGTTCCAGTTTGTGCGGCACGACGTCGACGGCGACCACAGTGGACGCTCCGGCCGCTTTGGCCATGAGCAGCGCGGCGAGCCCGACCCCGCCGAGCCCGAACAGTGCGACGCTCTCGCCTGGCTGGACCTGGGCGGAGTACCGGGCCGCGCCCGCACCGGTCAGGACTGCGCAGCCGAACAGCGCGGCGATCTCGAAGGGGATGTCGGGGTCGATCTTCACCGCCGACCGCGCCGACACCACGATGTGCTCGGCGAACGCAGACACCCCGAGGTGGTGGTAAGGCCGCGTTCCGTCGTCGGCGCGGAACCGCATGCCCCCGCTGAGCAGGGTGCCCTTGCCGTTGGCCGCCGCCCCCGGTCCGCACAGGGCGGGGCGTCCGGCCACGCACCGCTCGCAGTCACCGCAGGACGGCACGAAGGCGAGGACCACGTGGTCGCCGGGAGTGAACCCGGTCCCCTGCCCGGCTTCCACCACCTCGCCGGCAGCCTCGTGCCCGAGGGCCATCGGCAACGGGCGCGGGCGGGATCCGTTGATCACGGACAGGTCCGAGTGGCACAGCCCGGCGGCGCGGACCCGCACCAGCAGTTCGCCGGGGCCGGGCGGATCGAGGTGCAAGGTCGTGACCTCGATGGGTCGCGACTCCGCGTAGGGCTCGGGCCCACCGGATTCCCGCAGGACGGCCGCGCGAACCCGCATCACGCCTCCACCGGGGTGCAGCGGGTGACCTGCCGGTCGGCCACCAGCGGTACCACCTGACCGAGCACGATCCGCTGGAAGTGCTCGGATTCGCAGTGCCGGGCGAAGTCGGCTTCGCCGTCGTACTCCTCGACGAGCACCACCACGTCGTCCTCGACGCCGGCGTGCACGTCGTAGCGCCGACAGCCCGGTTCGGCCCGCGACGCCGACACCATCGGGGCGAGCAGTTCCAGCACCCGGTCCCGCTCGCCCGGTTGGACGACATAGCGGGCCACCACGACGAAACTCATGATTCTCCCAATCCCAGTGCCGGTCTTTGATCTTGGTTATTGGTCGTTGTCTTCGATACGCCGGAGGCGTTTAGCCCACCTTCGGCGCTTGCACCACCGCGGGTTCTCAGACGTCGCCTGGTGAGGACGGCCCCACTGCCGTGTATTGGCACATCAAGTTGGGCACCCGCAGTCCAGGCGGCGTTCCGACCCCCGCACCACTACGCAAAACGAGTACGTCAGACAGGCTCTCGACGGCTTTTCAGCCCCTCAGCTGGTCCCGGCGCAGGGACCAGAGCGTGTGGTCGGACGTCGCTGCCGCCACCGCACCCATCGCCAGGGAGTGCGCGACACCGGCGGCGTCCGTCACGAAACCCGCCGCCACGAACGGCGAGAGCACCCGGCGCGCCTCGTCCGGCATCCACGGGATGATCGGCGCGGGCATCACCTCGACCAGGTCCGGACTGCTGCGCCCGACGCCTTCCAGGCTCCGGTTGAGGTTGGACCGGTCGGTGACGAACACCTTCTGCATGGTCAGCATGTCCAGTGCCCGGGCCCGGTCGATGAGCGCGGCCCGGGTGCTGACCACGCCCTGCGCGCCGATCCCGGTGAGGAAGTCGATCGCGCCCCGGTCCTGCGCCAGACCGGGGCACGAGTCGATGTTGACGAACACGGTCTTGCCCAGGTGCACCAGGACGCGCACCGCGTTCGACAGCTCCCCCACCGGGATCGACGCCAGGACGCAGACCTGCGATGCCGCCGAGGCGAAGTCCTTGACCCGCGCGAGGCCCACCACGGATGCGCAGACCGGGACGTCCTGGAACGCCGCGGCCAACTGCGGCTTCAGCGGTCGGGGCTGCAGTGCGGCACGTTCGCTCATGACGGCAACTACTACTCCTCGGCTCAGCTCAGTCCAACGGTCCGGTCCCGAACGGGCTCGGCAGTCCGAGCTTGCCGGGGTTGAGCACCCCGCGCGGGTCCAGCGCGTTCTTGACCGCCTCGAACACCCCGAACCCGGTGCCCAAGGCGTCGGCCAGGTACGGCCCGCGCAGCAGGCCCGACCCGTGGTGGTGGCTCAGCGCCGCGCCGTGGCGGATCAGCACCGCGTTGGCCGCGTCCCACGCCGCCCGGTACCACTCGCGCCGGTTCTCCGGTTCGATGTCGCCGCGCAGCGAGAAGTACAGGCAGGCTCCGTCGGTGTAGGCGTGCGACTGGTGCGCGGAGGCCGCGAGGGTGCCCGGGACGCTGTTGATCGCGGCGCACACGTCGTCGTAGATGGCTGGCAGCTTCGCCCACGACCCGGCCATCTCCAGGGTGTCGGCGACGAATCCCGGGCCGGGTTTGAACCCGTCGGAGGACTTGCCGACCAGCATCCGCTCGTCCAGCCAGCGGTCGAAGATCGCCTGGCCGTCGAGCTCGGTGCCGATCGCCGCGCACACCTCGGCGCTGACCGCCATGCTCGCCTCCACCACGAGCGGGTCGCCCTCGTCGGCGATCAGCAGCAGGTTGGTGTCCGGGTGGCCGAAGTGGGTGCCGCTCTCCAGCTGGTCGTAGAGCCGCAGGACGGCCGGGGTCGCGCCGCGCTGCATGATCTGCCGGCAGGCTTCCAGGCCGTCGGCGAAGGTCTCGAAGCCGTAGGCGATGGCCTTGGCGTGATCCGGGAGCCGGTGGGTGCGCAGCCGGACCGAGGTGATGATGCCCAACATGCCTTCCGAACCGACGAACAGCTGCCGCAGGTCCGGACCGGTGGCCGCGCGCGGGTAATCGCCGAAGGTGACAAGGGATCCGTCGGCGAGGACCACGTCGAGCCCGACGACCATGTCCTCGATCTTGCCGTAGCGGGTGGACAGCTGCCCCGCGCCGCGGCAGGCGACCCAGCCGCCGACGGTGGAGATGGCGAACGCCGAGGGCCAGTGCCCGGTGGTGGCGCCGTGGGTCTCTTGCAGCTCCTGCTCGAAGAGGTCGCCGAACATGCCGGCCCGCACCTCGACGATCTGCGATTCGGCGTCGAAGGAGGTGATGCCGGTCAGCCCGCACACGTCGAGCACCACGCCGCCGAACACCGGCAGCGCGGCGCCGGTGACGTTGCTGCGTCCGGCCGAAACGGTCAGCGGAATGGTGTTGTCGTGGCAGAGCTTGGCCACCGCTTGGATCTGCTCGACGGTGCTGGCTTCGACCACCACCGCATCCGGAGTCGCCGGGCTGTCGGCGGTTTCACCGATCATCGAGCCCGCCCACCAGTCGCGGGTGCGCAGCACGACCTCGTCGTGGTCGGTGTGGACGGCATCGACGACGCTGCGCAGTTCGGTGACGACGGCAGCCGGCACTTCCACCGCCTTGGTCTGCAGCGACGCCGGGCCCTGGCCGATCTCGGTGCGCGCCGCGTAGCGGGGCGGAGTCGGGGCTCCGACGACGTAGTTGCCGCGGTTGAAGGGGTGGGTGATGGTTTGACGGCTGATCATGCCTGGTCTCCCAACAGGATCGACTTCTCGCGGGCGATTTCGGTCTGGTAGCTGCGAACCTGCTCGGCGACTTGCGCTTCGGTGAGGCCCAACTCGGCGCCGAGCAGCTCGCCGACAATCGGGGCGACGGCAGCGGAGGCGTCGCGGGCGAACAGCCGCAGGCGGGTGCGGCGGGAGAGCACGTCGTCGACCGAGCGCGCCATCTCGCAGCGAGCCGCATAGACGACCTCGGCCTTCAGGTGCGGCTGACCGGACAGCAGTGGTTCGCCGAGCTCGGGGTTCTCGTCGATGAGCGCGCTGACGAACCTGGCTTCGGTGCCGTAGCGACCGCCGAGGTGCGCAGCGGTGCCACCGGAGGCTCCGACGGCTTCGGCGTCGTAGCCCGCCCCGCCCAGCAGCGGGAGTTTCGCCGTGCGGCTGCGGGTCTTTCGGCCGAGCAGTCCGGCGACCTTGTTCACCACGAGTTCGCCCATGTGGCGGCTGGTGGTGAGCTTGCCGCCGGTGACCGTGACCATGCCGCTGGCGCCGACGTCGACGTGGTGGTCGCGCCGCATGTCCAGGGTCGCGCCCTCCTTGCCGCCGACCAGCGGTCGCAGGCCACCGTAGCTGCCGAGCACGTCGTCAGGACCGAGGTCGACGTCGAAGGCGACGTTGGCGCCGTCGAGCAGGAACTGCATCTCGTCGCGGGTGCAGTGCACGTCGTCGACGGAACCGTCGTAGTCGGTGTCAGTGGTGCCGAGCACGACCACGTCGCCCCAGCGGGTGCAGGTGGCGCGGCGGGCGCGGCCGGGGATCGGCACGGTGACCGTGCAGTCGTTGCGGATCTTCGACCACGGCACAACGATGTGCACGCCCTTGGCCGGGCGGACCTGCGGTCGGTGCGCGTCGTCGGCCATCGCATCCACGCCATCCGTCCACACCCCGGTCGCGTTCACCACGACGCGCGCCCGCACGTCGATCTGCTCGCCGTCGGCGTGTACTTCGGCGCCGCGCACCCGGCCGCCGGTCTTGAGCAGCCGCTCGACCTTCGCGCCGTTGGCGACGACCGCGCCGAGGTGGGCGGCGGTGCGCACGACGGTGAGGGTCAGGCGGGCGTCGTCGGCGCGGCTGTCGTAGTACATGAACCCGCCCTTGAGGTTCTCGGCGCGCAGCGTCGGCGCGTGCGCGAGCACCTCGTTGCGGGACAGACGCTGGTGCAGGCGGCCGATTCGCCAACCGCCCACCAGGTCGTATGTCCACAAGAGACCTTCGAAGGCCTTGGCGATGCGGGCGTCGAAAACGCCTTCCTTCTCCAGGATCGGGAACAGGAACGGCAGCCGCTGCACCAGGTGCGGGGCGTTGCGGCGGAACCGGTGGCGCTCCAGCAGCGAGTGCCGGACCAGGTCGACGTTGCCCTGCTCGATGTAGCGCAGGCCGCCGTGCACCATCTTCGACGACTTCGACGATGTACCGGAGGCGAAGTCGTCGCGTTCCACCAGCGCCACGGACAGACCGCGGGACACCGCGTCCAGCGCGGTGTAGGCGCCGGTGATGCCGCCACCGATCACCAGGACGTCGAACTCGGTGTCGCCGAGGCGCCGCAGCGCCCGCTGTCGGTCCAGCGTCACCGGCGCGCCGGGAGTTGCCTTGGCCGCGGCCGAATTCGGCCGCCTGCCCGGGATTTTCAGCATTTCGTTCCTTCTTCTGGCAGTGACTTCCGGAGCACGCGTCCCCATTGCGCGCGCAGCTCCTGCCGTTCGTCCTCGCCGATCGCAGGCTCGAAGGTGCGACCGGCGGGGAGTGCGTGGAGTGCTTCGTCGAGCGAGCCCCACAGGCCGAGGCGGACCCCCGCGAGGTAGGCAACGCCGCGCAGGCTCGCCGTGGCCGAATCCGCGGCCCGTTCGATGGCGACGCCAGACAGGTCGGCTTGGCTCTGCAGCAGTGCGTCGCTGGCCGCGAGACCACCGCCGACCCGTAGTCGGGTCAGCCCTGAAGGCGTCGCCGAGCCGACCCCGTCGACGGTGTCGCACACCGAGTGCGCGATGCCTTCCAGGACGGCGCGGGCGATCCCGGCTCTGCTGGTGGCCAGGCTCAACCCGGTCAGGCTGGCCCGCGCACCGGGCACCGCGACGGGCGTGCGGAGTCCGGCGAGAGTGGGCACGAACCACATCTCCCGTTCGCGCGGGTACTTTCCGGCGAGTTCGCTGACCTGCTCGGCCGAATCGAACAGCTGCAGGTCCTCGACCAGCCAGCGCAGCGCCGACCCGGTCGTGGCGGTGTAGGCCTCCAGGCTGAAGCGGGTGCGCCCGCCGGAGCGCCAGCCGGGCAACGCGAGCACCCCGGCCGCAACCGAAGTCGCGTCAGCGGGCTCGTCACCGGTCAGCGCACCGACGAAGGTGCCGGTGCCGTGCACGCACATGCCCTGCCCGGCTTCGAGAGCGCCCAACGCGATCAGGGATGCGTGCTGGTCCCCCATCGCCGCGGCGATCGGCACCCGAACGCCCAGCACGTCCGGGTCGGTCCAGCCGAAGTCGCCGTCGTCGTCGACCAGCGGCGGGGCCAGGCCGACCGGACAGCCCACCGCATCCAGCCACCCGGCGTCCCAGGCGTGATCGCGCAGCCGGTAGCCGCCGAGCGCGGCGGCGTTCGAGGTCGCGACACCGTGGCGGGTGCCTCCGTTGAGGTTCCAGCTCAGCCAGGTGTCGATCGGACCGAACAGCAACCGCCCGTCCGCCGCAGCGGCGGCCACCTGCGGGTTCTGCTTGATCTGCCGCGCTGCCCAGAGAAAGGGCGAGCGGCTGCCGACGGGACGACCGGTGCGCGCCAGCAGGACCGGATCCCACTGCGCCGCCAGCTCGTCGAGTTCCGCTGCGTAGCGGCGGTCCTGCCACACCACGGCCGGGGCCAGCGGCCGGCCGGTCTCGCGATCCCACAGCACCGCTGTCGCGCGCTGGGTGCACAATGCGACGCCGATGATCTCGACCGCGTTGTCACCCGCCCACCGCACCGCCTGCTGCGCTACTTCCAGGGTTCGCCGCCACAGTTCGTCGGCGTCCTGCTCGACGCGCAGCGGATCGGGGTGCAGTACCGCGATCGGCTGGTAGAAGGACTGGCCGCTGGCGCCGTCGGCGGTGACCACCGCGGCTCGGGTGCCGGTGGAACCTTCGTCGATGGACAGCACGCCTCGTTGCGTTCCGCTCATGTTCCGGCCTCCTCAGCGACCCGCGAGTGCGGGCGTCTTGAAGTCGATGTCCTCCTCGTCCGGGTCGATGCTGGAGCGCGTCGGGTCCCACTTGATGATCAAGCAGGTGATCAGGCCCAGCAGCGGCACCACGGACAGCAGTGCGATGGTCGGCCCGAGCCCCAGCGACTCCTTGATCTGCGGGAAGATGTAGAGGCCGATGACGCTGCCGAAATTGCCCAGCATGCCGGTGATCCCGGTGCCCAGGGTGCGGATGTCGCTGCGGTAGGACAGCGCGGCGATCGACTTGCCGTTGGCGCCGGGTCCGGCGGAGTGGAAGAAGATGAACAGGAACGGCACCGTGAAGGCCAGCACCGTGGGCAGGCTGCCGAAGCCGAGGCCCAGCGTCAGCAGCAGCGCGAACGCCATCGCGTAGCCCACCGCGGAGCTCAACCGCAGCCCCATTCGGCGGCCAACGTAGGCCGAGACCGCACCGCCGATGATGCCGGCCGCGTTGAACACCATCGATCCGACGGTGGCCTTCTCAAACTGCTCGCCGAAGATCGCCAGGCTGATCACCGGCAGGTACCAGCCGATGGCGAAGTACTGCATAGACTGGGTCAACGAGATCATCGTGGACAGCACGGTCCGCGGCAGGTACGGCTTGCGGAACAGCACCCCGGTGTGCCGGAAACCGATGGCGGGCTGCTCGGACCGCGTCTCGTCCCGCTCTCCGGCGACGACGTCGAATCCGTAGATGCGGCGCAGGCACTTCGCTGCTTCGGCGAGCCTGCCCTGGGAAGCCAGCCACGCCGGGCTCTCCACCAGGAACAGCAGCTGCAGGACGAACAGCGCAGCGGCGAACACCGCAGCCGAGCCGACCGACCAGCGCCAGATGTCGGTGCCGATGCCGAACTTGAAGAACACCAGCGTCAGCGCCAGGTTCATGGTGGTGGCGATGTACCAGACGCACTGCCAGAGGTTCAGCCGTCCTTTGAGCTTGGCCGGCGTGTACTCAGCGAGCATGGCCATCGCCACCGCGAAGTCGATGCCGTAGGCGATGCCCACCAGCGCGCGGCCGGACCACACGGTCGCGAAGGTGCCCGCGTAGGCAGTCAGCAGGGCACCGGCCACCGCGACGACCTTGGCCAGCAGCAGCGGTTTCACCCGGCCGATGCGGGCCGCCAGCCAGCCGCCGATCGGGTTGAAGAGGATCGCGATGGCCGGCGCGGTCGCGGTGAGGAGCCCGACCTGAGTGGCGGTCAGGCCTAGCTCCTCCACCATCGGCGAAAGACCCGCGCTCAGCGCGGCGTTGGAATAGGCGTCGAGGAACAGACCGCCCAGGATCAGATACCACAGCAGGTTCGCCTTGCCGGGCAACCGCTCCAGACCGTTGATCAACGCCGCCACGTGCGGGACGCCGGAGATTCTGTGCGCCGGATTCGAAGGTGCGGCCACGGATCGCCACCTCTCGGAGGTGAAGGCCGCTGACAGCGATCCAACGCGATGAAGGCACGACGAAGTCCGCTGACAGTGGCTCTTCGTCTATGCCTGTCGTTGAGGCGAGAGACTAACCCCGCCGCAGCCCGAACGTCAAGCAGATCCCCAAGCACCCTCTGGCACCGGGTTTTGTCGACCCACGCGCACCGTGCTGACGACCTTCCCACCCAAAGTCGCGGTCTCACGGCTGGTCAACAACCTCAAAGGCGTGTCGTCTCGGCGCATACGCAATGAGTTTCCCGAGCTGGAACACCACTGCCGGCATGCAAAGCGGTCCCAAAGCCATCCACCCGGCCTCGCTGGCCGAAGGGAGCAGCACCGGTCCGATGCCCTGCCAGTCGAAGTTCACGCCGCCAGCTCCTCGATCTCGGAGATCAGCGTGTCCACATCCAGCACAGCCGACTCGAAATCGTTTCAGAGTCTGGGTGGAAAAAACGGAATTTGCCTGCGCCCCAACGGTTGTGCTACGCGCGTCAAGCCAGCAACTCGCCGACGATTCGGCCTACCTGGTCCACCTCGATCAGGAAACCGTCGTGACCGTACGGCGAAACAATCGTGCGCACCGGAGCGGCTGCGGGAGTCTGCTCGGCCAACCATCGCTGCTGCTCCAGCGGGAAAAGCCGGTCGCTGTCCACTCCGGCGACGAGGGTGCGCGCCGTGATCCGGCGCAGCGCAGCTTCCACCCCGCCGCGACCGCGCCCGACGTCGTGACTGGACATGGCTTGCGCGAGCAGTACGTAGCTCGCCGCGTCGAACCGGCGCGCGAGCTTGTCCGCGTGATGGTCCAAATAGGATTCGACGGCGTAACGCCCGCCGAGCCAAGGGTGTTCGCCGTCCTGGGGCTGAGCGCCGAACCGCTGCTCCAGCTCCTGCGGGCTCCGGTAGGTGATGTGCGCGATCCGCCGCGCCACCCCGAGCCCCGCGTGCGGACCGCGACCGTCCGGAAGATCGTGGTAGTGGCCGTCGAGCCAGTCCGGATCGCTGCGAATCGCCTGGACCTGCACCCCGGACCAGGAGATCTGCTCAGCGGAGGCCACCGCGCAGCTGCTCAGCACCAGGGCCGCCGCCACCCGTTCCGGATGCCCAACAGCCCACTCCAGCGCGCGCATCCCGCCGAACGAACCGCCGAGCACGGCAGCCCACCGCCGGATGCCGAGCGCGTCGGCGAGCTGAACTTCCGCCTGCACCGAGTCCCGCACGGTGATCGCCGGGAACCGCCCGCCCCACGGCCGTCCGTCGGGCGCGGTCGATGCCGGACCGGTGCTGCCCTGGCAGCCGCCGATGACGTTCGGCGCGATGACGAACCAGCGATCGGTGTCCAGCGCGCGACCGGGGCCGATGAGCCCGTCCCACCAGCCGGGGCTGGGGTGTCCTTCATCGGCCGGACCCGACACGTGGCTGTCGCCGGTCAGGGCGTGCAGCACCAGCACCGCGTTGGAGGCGTCCGCGTTGAGCTCTCCCCAGGTCTCGTAAGCTAGGGAAACCTGCGGGAGCGCGCCGCCCGCCTCCAGCACCAGCGGCTCGGGCAGCTGGAACCAGCGGCGGCGACCAACAGGGCTCCCCTCCCGCCACGCACCGGTGGCGGGAGAGGCGCCGTGTGTCTGCGTCATCGCTCCAGCGCAGCCTTCGCTGCGCGGAAACCGGCTTCGAGGTCGGCCTTGAGGTCCTCGACCGCCTCGATGCCCACCGAGAGCCGCACCAGACCCGGGGTCACGCCCGCCAGCTTCTGGTCATGCTCGTTGAGCTGGCCGTGCGTGGTGCTCGCCGGGTGGGCGATGAGGCTGCGCACGTCACCGATGTTGACCAGGTGGCTGAACAGCTCCACGCCGTCGACGAACGCCCGTCCAGCGTCCACTCCCCCGCGCAGCTCGAACGCGACGATCGCACCCGCGCCGCCCGGCAGGTACTTCTGCCCGCGCTCGTACCACGGGCTGCTGGGAAGTCCCGCGTAGTGCACGGATTCAACCTCGTCGCGGGCGCTCAGCCACTCGGCGAGGTCCTGCGCGTTGCGGACGTGCCGCTCGAGGCGCAGCGACAGCGTTTCCAGGCCCTGCAGGATCAGGAAGGCGTTGAACGGCGAGATCGCCGGGCCGAGGTCGCGCAGGCCCTGCACCCGCAGCTTCGCCGCGAACGCGCCGTGGCCGAGGGCCGGCCAGTACTGCAGGCCGTTGTAGCTGGGGTCCGGGTCGTGGAAACCGGGGAAGCGGTCGGCGTTCGCGCCGAAGTCGAAGGTGCCGCCGTCGACGACGATGCCGCCGACCGCGGTGCCGTGGCCGCCGAGGTACTTCGTCGCCGAGTGCACCACGATGTCGGCGCCGTGCTCGATCGGCTTGAGAAGGAACGGCGTCGTCACGGTGTTGTCGACGATCAGCGGTACGCCGACCTCGTGGGCGACGTCGGCGACCGCGCGCACGTCCAGCACGTTGGAGCGCGGGTTGCCCAGCCCCTCCGCGAAGAACGCCTTGGTGTTCGGCCGCGCGGCGGCCCGCCACGACTCGATGTCGTCGGGGTCCTCGACGAAGCTGACCTCGATGCCGAACTTCGGCAGCGTGTGTTGGAACAGGTTGTGGGTGCCGCCGTACAGCGACGAGCTGGACACCACGTGGTCACCGGCCCCGGCGAGGGTGAGGATGGCCAGCGTCTCGGCGGCCTGCCCCGACGCCAGCGCCACCGCCGCCACGCCGCCTTCCAGCGCGGCCACCCGGTTCTCCAGCACCTCCTGGGTGGGGTTGTTGATCCGGGTGTAGATGTTGCCGGATTCGCTGAGGTTGAACAGGTTCGCCGCGTGCTCGGTGTCGCGGAAGACGTAGGAGGTGGTCTGGTAGATCGGCACGGCGCGCGCCCCGGTGGTGGGGTCGGGCTCGGCTCCGGCGTGCACCTGCAGGGTGTCGAAGGACCAATCGGAACTCACGGGGCAATCTCCTGTGCTGAAAGCGTGAACCTGCCGCGGCGAAGACGTGCAGGCGAGTACGGCGACGGGCGGAACCGCCGAGGAAAGTGCGGGGGTGCGACGCTCAGCGCGCGCGGCGAGTACGGATCAACAAGCCGAAGCGGTCACGCGGACGAGATCGACGTAGCGGCGAGCAACCAAGTGGATCACGCCCCGAAGCGTAATGCCTAGGCAACGCGGCGCAAGCACTGTTCACTAGGTGGGATCGGCTCAGCCGCGTTCGCTCAAGCCGCGCCAGCGCAGCTTCTCCTGCTCCCGCTTGGGCAGTCCGGCGACGACGAGGTCGTAGGAGTCCTCGATCATGTCCCGGACCAGCTCGTCCGGGACCGAACCGTCGAGCAGCACGGTGTTCCAGTGCCGCTTGTTCAGGTGGTACCCGCCGGTGATCGCCGGGTAACTCATGCGCAGCTGCACGGCCAGTTCCGGCTCGCACTTGAGCGACACTCGCAGTGGTTCGGCGCCCAACCTGCTGATCGCGAAGATCTTGCCACCGATCTTGAAAACGCTGTTGTGCTCGTCGAACGGGAACTCCTCGCGCGCACCGGTCATGCGCAGACAAGCGGCTTCGAGCTCCTGCGGCGTCATGCCGAGAACCTATCCGACCGCGATATAACGCGCGTATACCCGGCGCATGCCGGGGTGTAGCCTTGATCTCGCTGGCCGCGCGCCGAGGCACCTCCCCCCAGTGGCCAACGCGCGCGGCCAGCTTCACGGCCATTCTCACGGCGATCACGCAACGTGCACATTCGTCTGATCACTACGCCGTCCGAGTGGCCACCAGGTCCGTTTTGTCCGTGATCGTTGGGCCGAACGGGTCAACGTCGATGGATTGCTCGTCACCGATTCCGCGTGGACCAGTCTCAATCCGCGGAGGTGGGGAGAATGATCCAACTCGAACATCACTGGCAGCCGGCCGGCCAGCACTGCCACGCGATCGACGGGACCGTGCCGTCCGGACAGCACCACGAGGGCGAGCTGATCACGACGCTGTGCGGGAAGCAGATCGACGCCGCCGAACCAACGGCGTTGAACTGGTTGTGGCCGACGTGCGGGGATTGCCTGCGGGCTGCAGAGCGAATGCCGGGGGGCCCGTCATGAACAGAACCGTGGCCGTCCGGTACACGTTCGGCATAGTCGGCGAAACCCGCCGCGAGGCGCACCTGGCGACCACGCCGGGCACCGGGATCCCGGCCGAGTGGATGACCTTCTGCGGCGTGGAGATCCCCGCGAACCAGGCGGAGGTCTCCGAGAAACCAGCCGGGATGCCCTGCGTACGCTGCCTCGCCGGCGTCACCCGCTCGATCACGTCGTGAGAGCCCATCCTTCAACTCATCGCGCCACTGCCAGGGACAGGGCGAAGTCGCCGGCGTCGTCGAGCCACCAGTGCCGCAGCTCGAACCCGGCGGCGGTGAGCTCGTCCTGGACTCGTTCCCGCCGGAACTTCGCCGAGATCTCGGTGCGGATCTCCTCGCCCTCGTCGAAGTCGGCGGTCAGCGCCAGATCGGCCAGCTCCACGCGCATCGGCCGCTGGGCGCGCAACCGCATCTCGATCCACTCCTGCTCGGCGTTCCACAGCGCCACGTGCCGGAACGCCCCGGGGTCGAAGTCGGCGCGCAGTTCGCGGTTCAGCACGCGCAGCACGTTGCGGTTGAACTCCGCGGTCACCCCTAGCGAGTCGTCGTAGGCGCTGACCAACCGGCCCGGGTCCTTCACCAGATCCGTGCCCAGCAGCAACCATTCCCCCGGTCGCAGCGCGGAGCGGACCGAGGTGAAGAACCCGGCTCGTTCGGCGGGCAGCAGGTTGCCGATCGTGCCACCGAGGAACGCCACCAGCCGATCAGTACCCGCATCCAGCGCACCGAGCCCGCTGGTGAAGTCGTCGACCACACCGCGCACGAGCAGCTCCGGGTAGTCCAGCGCGATGGCATCCACTGCGGCCAGCAGCGCGGAAACCGACACGTCCAGCGGCACGAACCGGCGCAGCGTCCCGTGCTTGCGCAGGGCGTCGAGCAGCAGGCGGGTCTTCTCCGACGATCCCGATCCGAGCTCCACCAGCGTGGCCGCGCCGGTGGCCTCGGCGATGTCCATCGCGTTGCGCTGCAGGATCTGCTGCTCGGCCCGGGTCTGGTAGTACTCCGGCAACGTGGTGATCTGCTCGAACAGCTCGCTGCCCTCAGCGTCGTAGAACCACTTGGGGGACAACCACTTCGGCTCTTCGGTCATCCCCTCGCGAACGTCGGCGCGCAGCTCGCGGGCCGCGTCCTCAGCGGTGAATCGCACGATCAGTTCCGGTTCGCTCATCGCTCCCCCATCTCGGCCAGCGGCCGCACCTGAACGTCGTCGACATCTGCGACGACCACATTCCGGTCCGGGACTTCGCGCCACCCGACCCGCGCGCCGAACGGTTCGGACGCGACGGTCACAGCGGTGGAGCCCTGTCGCACCCACAGCGAGTGCGTCCACGTCGTGGCCACCAACCGGGTTCCGTCGCTGAGCAGCAGGTTCAGCCGCGAATCCGGTGCTGCAGCGACCACCTCGCCGACCAGGTCCGACACCGCCACCGCGGGCTCGGCCCCGGCGAGGAGCCGCTGCCGCAGCACCGCCCACAGCAGCGCCGAGTCGGTGACAGCCTCCAACGTCAGCAGGTCGACCACTTCCAGCCGCGCGGCCAGCTTGGCCACCGAGTCAGGCCAGCCGCTGACCCGCCCGTTGTGGCTGAACAGCCAGCTGCCGTCGGTGAACGGCGCGCAGGCACCGGGCACCACCGGCATCCCGATGGTCGCCGAGCGTACTGCCGCGACCACCGCACCGCTGCGCACTTCGCTCGCGGTGTCCCGGAAGGACTGGTCCGTCCACATCGGAACCGCCGAGCGGTAGCGGGCAGTGGAGCCGTCCGCCCGGTACCAGCCGACGCCGAAGCCATCAGCGTTGATGGTGCCGCCACCGCGCATGTCGGCGGGCGCCCACGTCTGCTCCAGCAGCGAGTGCTCGGGTTCCAGCAGCAGGTCGGCCAGCGCGACCGCCGGTCCCAGGTATCCCACGTGTCGGCACATGGTTCAGCCGTGCTCCCCCGCCCGCGGGGTGCGGGCGCAGCGGAACCCGGCGAAGATCTGCCTGCGGATCGGGTAGTCCCAGTTGCGGAAGGTGCCCCGGCAGGCGGCCCGGTCGGTGCCGAACGAACCACCGCGCAGCACCTTGTACTCGGGACCGAAGAACACCTCCGAATACTCGCGGTACGGAAACGCCGCGAACCCCGGGTACGGCAGGAAGTCGGTGGCCGTCCACTCCCACACGTCACCGATGAGCTGCCGCGCGCCGCAGGGCGCAGCACCGGCCGCATAGGCTCCGGCGGGCGCTGGCTGCAAGTGCTGCTGACCGAGGTTGGCGTGCTCCGGGCCCGGATCGTCGTCGCCCCACGGGTATCGCAGCGACCGGCCGCTGCTCGGGTCGAAGCGCGCCGCCTTCTCCCACTCCTGCTCGGTGGGCAGCCGCTTTCCGGCCCACGCCGCGTAAGCCTCGGCCTCGTGGAAGCTGACGTGCACCACAGGTTCCGCTTCCGGCACCGGTTCGACATGACCGAAGCGGCGGCGCAACCACCGGTCGCCGTCGCGCTGCCAGAACCGGGGCGCCTGCAGCTCGGCGCGCTGCCGGTACGTCCAGCCCGCCTCGCTCCACCAGTGCGGGTCGGCGTAGCCACCGGCGCCGATGAAGGCCAGGTACTGGCCGTTGGTGACCGGTGCGCTGTCGAGGTAGAAGTCGTCCACGTGCACCTGGTGCGCCGGGCGTTCGTTGTCCAGCGCCCACGGCTCAGTGGAAGTGCCCATGGTGAACGGGCCGCCGGGCACGAACACTTCGGACGGCAGGACGTCCACATCGGATGGTGGCGGTTCGGCGGTCAGCGCGGGTGCTCCGCTGCGCAGCTGGTGGGTGGCCAGCATCGTCTCGTCGTGCTGCTGCTCGTGCTGCACGATCATGCCGAAGGCGAAGGCCTGGTCGACCAGCCGCCGTCCCTCCAGCGGGGTGCGCTCCAGCAGGTCGAAGACCTTGTCGCGCACCGTTCCGACGTAGTCGCGGGCCTCGGCCGGTCCCAGCAGCGGTAGCCGCGGGCGGTCGGAGCGGGCGTGCTGGAAGGCGTCGTAGAGGTCGTCGATGTCCGGGCGGATCGCCTCGGCTCCCCCGACGTCGCGCACCAGCCACAGCTCCTCCTGGCTGCCCACGTGCGCCAGGTCCCACACCAGCGGGGACATCAGCGGCGAGTGCTGCTTGACCAGGTCCTCGTCGTCGACGGAGTCGGTCAGCTCGGCGCTGCGCTGCCGGGTGCGCGCCAGCTCCGCGGCCACGTGCGCGCGCAGGTCTTCATCGCTCAGTTCTGCCAGGTTCACCGGATACCTCCGCAGTGATCAGCGATCGCCGGTCGCGGCGATGCGCCGCGCCACGAAGTCGGCCAGCTGACCGGACAGCCCCGCCGGGACGTCCGGCCCGTCGAGCAGTCGGCAGGCCAGCTCGAAGACGTCCTCGGCGACGTGCGCCAAGGTCCGGTCGAGCAGGCCGTGCCGCGCCGCGTGCACCCAGCGGCCCACCGCCGGGGACGTCAGCGCCAACACCTCATCCACAGTGGACTCGTCGCGGAACAGCGCGATCAGCGCCGCGGCCGGGAGCATCCAGCCGTCGCCGGGCTGGGCGTCCAGGTAGCGGACCTCCAGGTAGCCGCGCGGCCGAACCGGCGGGAACACGGTGGTGAGGTGGTAGTCGAGGTCGTCGTGGGTGGGCGGGTCCGGCAGGGTGCCGTGGATCCACTCCGCGAAGCTGATCCCGCTGGGCACCGTCCAGTCGTCGCCTTCACGCCGCCGGCAGACCAAAGCGGTGTCCAGTACACGCCTGGCCCAGCTCCCGGCCGGATCGGCGGTGATCGAGCCCGGACGGGTGCGCGGCGGATCGGTGCGCAGCAGCGCGCGGGTGCGGGTCGACACCCAGCCGGTGCGCTCGCCGAACAGCTGCGGTGAATTGGCGAAGGTCGCCATCATGACCGGCCCGAGCGCGTGCAGCGCGGCCCAGCGAGCGGCCACCCGATCCGGTTCACCGGCGTCCAGACACACCTGCACCCCGGCGGTGCTGCACATCATCAACCGGCCGTCCAGACCGATGCGGTCGAAGGCGGTTTCCATCGCCGCATAACGCGGCACCCGCAGGATCCGCCGGGGATGCCGACACGGGTCAGTGCCCTGCTCGCCGAGCACCAGACCGGCACGGCCCAACCGGCGCGCCACGTGCGCGGCATCGGCGGCGACCACGGTGAACAGCGAGCGCATGGAAGTCGTGGGGAGGCTGGAGACCTCGACCTGGCCACCGGGTTCGACGGTGAGCACCGAACCGTTCGGCAGCGTGCGGTGCGGGCTGTCCGGGACCAGGGAGCGGGGCGCGTGTTCGCCGAGCGCGTCGATCAGCGTCGCGGCGTCGAGCGGTCGAGCTGGGTCGTCCTGATGGTGCACGGTCCATTCGAGTTCGATGCCCATCAATTTCGGTGGGCCGTGCTTGAAGCACACCGAGGCGACGTAGGCCTCGGCCTCCGCTCTGGTTCGAACGCGGGAGGTCGGGAAGTCAGCGGCGGCAGGATCGATCGAGACCGGCAACATGATCACCGTCCGTAATTGGCCGGTCACCGACGCTACCGCGCCCCCTTCATGGTCGCGACCCTTGTTCTCGATCGCGCCAAGTGTTAACAGGATTCGGGTTTTCCAGGGTCCATCCACCTGATCGGACGCGTGCCCGATCAGTGGGAGCTATATAGCAAAACGTACGTACGGATTGCAATCCTCTGGTGCGTCCTGGGACGATCAGGATATGCCTCGGGTCAGCCAAGACCACCTCGACGCCCGGCGCCGTCAGATCCTCGACGGCTCCCGGTCGTGCTTCGCGCGCTTCGGCTACGAAGGCGCCACCGTGCGCCGCCTGGAAGAAGCCACCGCGCTCTCCCGCGGAGCGATCTTCCACCACTTCAAGGACAAGGAGTCGCTTTTCCTCGCCCTCGCCGAGGACGACGCGACCCGGATGGCCGACGTGGTGGCCGAGCAGGGTCTGGTGCAGGTCATGCGCAACCTGCTCAACGCCTCCAGCACCGGCGCTCCTGCTCTGGGCGCGGACTGGCTGGGCACCCGGCTGGAGGTCTCCCGGCGACTGCGCACCGACGAGGAGTTCCGGGAGCGCTGGGCGCAGCGCTCCGAGCAGCTGACCACCGCCACCCGGGCGCGTCTGGAGTGGCAGAAGCAAGCCGGCAACCTCCGCGACGACGTCGACATCGACGTGCTGACCGCCTACCTGGAACTGGTGCTCGAGGGCCTGCTCTCGCACCTGGCGATGGGTCTGCCCGCGCAGCACCTGACCCCGGTTCTGGACCTGGTCGAGGAGAGCGTCCGGCGCCATCGCGCGCGCCCGCTGAGCGGAGATCCGGCGTAATCTCGCAGGCCTGATCGGCTGAGCGCGAAGGAGCCCGCGGCGCTATGTGGAGCGAGTGGTGGAATCGCTTCCTCGCCTCTGACCCGTCCATGCGCAGGCTGCGCACCGCGACGCGGGTCACCCTCTCGGTCGCGCTGACCATCGCGGTCCTGCTCCCGGTGCTGGCCTGGTGGGGTCAACCGCTGCCGCTGGCGATGCTCGGCGCCGTGGTGGCGATCAACTCCTCGCTCGGCGTCAACGATCCGCATCGGCGCCAGCAGCAGATCACCACCCTGCTGATGCCGCTGCCGGCGACGGCCGCGCTGCTGCTGGCGATCCTCACCGCGCGCTGGCCGCTGGTGCACGTCCTGGTGTTCCTGGTCGTGATCTTCGTGGCGGTCTACATCCGCCGCTTCGGCCCGCGGTTCTTCCCGCTGGGCATGGTCGCGTTCATGGGCTACTTCTTCGCGATGTTCCTGCCCCCGAAGCTGGCTCAGCTGCCCGCGCTGTTCGCGGCGGCGATCGCCGGTGCGCTGGCCGCGTTCGTGCTGCGGTTCCTGGTGCTGCGCGACTATCCCGAAGGCGTGCTCGAACGCGGTCGCCGGACGATGCAAGCGCAGGTGCACGGCCTGCTGCACGCCGTTCGGGACGTCGCCGAACAGCCCGAATCGGTGGCGCGGCGGCGCGAGCTGACCAATCGATCGGTGCGCCTCAACGAGACGTCGCTGATGTTGGAGAACGCCGTCGGCCAACTCGACTCGCTCGACGAAGCAGGTCGCGACCGCCTGCGCCAGCGCATCCTCGACGTCGAGCTCGCCGCCGAGAACCTGCTCACCCCGCTGCTGCGGCTGGTCGACCACCCCAGCGGCGGCGACACCGTGCCGCAGGCGGTCGGTGCGCTGCTGGCGGTGCTGCACGCCGACCCGCAGGACCTCCGGGTGGCCACCCGGAGCGTAGCCGAAGGGATCGAGCAGCAGGGCTCGGTGGCGGTCGCGATGGCGGTGCGACGGCTGGGCACCTGCCTGGCCGAGCTGTCCGACGCCACCGGCGAGCTCGACGAAGACCGCGCCGAGCCCGAACCCGAACCCGCCGAGGACTCGGATGCCGAACCCGCTGAACCGGTCGAAACCGGGTTGCAGCGCCCAGAAGTTCGGATGGCCGTCCAGGTCACCTGCGCGACGGCGCTGGCGATCGTGTTCGGCCAGCTGGTCTCGCCGAACCGGTGGTACTGGGCGGTGATCACCGCGTTCGTGGTGTTCATCAGCACCAACAGCCGCGGCGAACTGCTGGTGCGGGCGTGGCAGCGCACCGCGGGCACGGTGCTGGGCGTGGTGGCCGGGATCCTGGTCGCCGCGCAGATCTCCGGGAACCTGGCCGCCGAGATCGGCATGATCCTGATCTGCGTGTTCCTCGGTTTCTACTTCGCCGGTTTCTCCTACGCGGTGATGACGTTCTTCATCACCACGCTGCTCGGCGCCCTCTACGGCATGCTCAGCATCTTCGACGCCACCGTGCTGGAGACCCGGCTGTGGGAGACCGCCGTCGGAGCCAGCGCGGGCGTGCTGGCCTCGGTGTTCGTCCTGCCCACTCGCACGCGGTCCCTGGTGCGCACCAACACGGAGGACTTCCTTCTGGCGCTGCGGGACTTCCTGCGCGGCACCGGGACCGAGATCAGCGAGCGGGGCGAGGTCACCGGACTGCAGGAGTCGATGCGCGAGCTCGACGACGTCCTGCAGAAGGTCGTCCGCAGCACCCGGCCGCTGACCTCCTACCGGCTGCGGTCCCGCCGCAGCCAGGTGCAGCGGACCGTGACGATGATCAGCGGCTGCGCCTATTACGTGCGCAACCTGGCGGTGGCGCTTTCGGCCACCGCGGACATGGTCGACGACGACACCCGCACCCGCCTGTCCGAGCTGCTGTGGGCGCTGGCCGACGCGGTGGAGTCGATGACCGGCGAAGCGCAGGTGGACTTCACCTCAGCGATGGACTCCGCGCACCGCACAGCCGACGAGCTTCACGACATCGCCGAGTCGCTCACCGACGGCCCGACCTCGCTGCACCGCACGATCCGCTGGCTCGACCGCACCACCCAGATCATCGAAGACCTCGCCCGCGAACTCGGCACCGCAGCAGAACAGCGCGTTTGAACACCTCCGGGGAATCCCGAAACGGCGAGGTGCCGGGACCCGCGGCAGCCGATCGAATACGCTCCGGATCATTCCGATTCCGCTCCGTGAGGAGAACTTCAGTGAAGCGCTCGTTCGCACTCGGTCTGGCCGGTGCCGCAGTGCTCGCCAGCACCGCGGTCACTGGGACGACCGCGCAGGCCGCACCGGGCCTGCAGTTCGGGCCGTGCCCGGAAGACGTCAGCAAGCCCTACCCGCAGCTGCAGTGCGCCGAACTGCAGGTCCCGCTGGACTACCGCGACCCGTCCGGCGAGCAGCTGCGACTGCTGGTCTCCAAGCAGCCCGCGCGCAAACCCGAAGCCCGCCGCGGATCGCTGCTGATCAACCCCGGTGGCCCCGGCGGTCCGGGCGTTGGCTTCGCCGGATCGCTGGCCGCCCAGCTGCCCGCCGCGGTGCTCGACAACTACGACCTGATCGGCTTCGACACCCGCAACGTCGCGCACAGCACCCCGATCAACTGCGTCGACCCGGGCACCTACTGGAAGACGCCGCTGCCCGACCCGGACGCCCCGCAGGCCCGCGAGCAGAACTGGCAGCGCGCCCAGCAGTACGCCGACGGCTGCCAGCAGCGCGCCGGGAAGTACCTGCCGCACCTGAACACGCCGACCAACGCCCGCGACGTGGACCGGATCCGGGAAGCCCTCGGCGAGCAGAAGATCAGCTACCTCGGCTACTCCTACGGCACCTACCTGGGCGCGGTGTACGGGCAGCTGTTCCCGCAGCACGTGGACCGGATGATCTTGGACAGCATGGTCAACCCAGACACCTCGGAGATCTGGTATCGCAACAACCTCAACCAGGGCATCGCTGCCCAGGAGCGGGTGGGTTTGTACTTCGACTGGATCGCCCAGCACGACGACGTCTTCCACCTGGGCACCGAGCGCGGCCAGGTGCAGGCGGCGTGGGACGGCGTGCAGGCCGAACTGCGCAAGGCGCCCCACGGCAAGCTCGGCCCCTCGGAGTTCATCGACCTCACCTTCAACGTGCTCTACGGCGAGACCTCCTGGAAGCCGCTGGCCGAGGGGCTGGCCGACTTCCACCTCCGCAACGACGACAAGAAGCTCGTCGACCAGGTCAAGCCCAAGGACGAGCTGGCGGAGAACGGCAACGCCATCTACAACGCGGTGGAGTGCGCGGACGCGCCGTGGCCGACCCGGCAGCGCGAGTGGGAGCGCGACTCCGAGCGGCTGGCCGACGACTACCCATTGGCCGCTTGGTACAACAGCTGGACCGTGGCGCCCTGCCGGTTCTGGCAAGCGCCCCGGCAGGAGCCGCTGAAGATCACCGGTGCCGGCCTGCCGCCGGTCCTGCTGTTCAACTCCGAGCACGACGTGGCCACCCCGTACGAGGGCGCGCTGGAGATGCACCACTCGCTGCCGTCCTCGGTGCTGGTCACCGAGCGGGACGCGGGCAAGCACGGGGTGTGGGCGCTGGCCGGCAACGCCGAAGCGGATCGCATCGGCACCGACTACCTGGTCAACGGGACGCTGCCGTCCGACGACGTGGAGATCCCCGGGCACCCGGCGCCGGACCCGACGGCCCCGGCGACCAAGCAGAAGACGCTCGACCTGCCGTGAAAGCGCGGAAGGCCGGGCCCGAATCCGGACCCGGCCTTCCGCAACGCGAACGGCTCAGTGCCTGTCTTTGATACGCAAACCAGCCGTCAGACAGGTACTCAGAGCACGCCGTGCATCTTGCGCTTGATGCTCTTGGAGAAGACCAGGAGCAGCGCGGCGCAGCCGATGGTGGCCAGACCGACGATGCCGAAGTAGATCTCCTGGTTTTCCACCGAGTACGCCTTCACCAACTGGGCGCCCAGGCCCTGGCCCATCGCCGGGGCCAGGAAGTACAGGCCCATGGTCTGGGAGGTGAAGACCTTCGGCGCCAGCTTGGTGCTGGCCGACAGGCCCACCGGGGAGAGCAGCAGCTCACCGACGGTCATGATCACGAACACCAGCGCCAGCATCAGCGGCAGGTGCTTGTCCTCGCCGACGACGACCTTCGACAGCACGACCCACAGGAACGCGACGCCGACGAAGAACAGGCCGCCGACGAACTTCTGCGGGGTGGTGGGCTGACGACTGCCCAGCTTCATCCACAGCGCGGCCATCACCGGCGCGAGGATGATGATCGCCAGCGAGTTGATCGACTGGAACCACGAAGCCGGGACCACGAACCCGAGGACGTTCAGGTCGGTGTCCGCCTCGGCCAGGTTGGCCAGGGTGTTCGGCTGCTGCTCGAAAAGCAGGAAGAACAGCGCGGTGGCCAGGAACAGCGGGATGTAGGCGATCAGCCGGTCGCGCTCGACCTTGGTGATCTCCTTGCTCGACAGCATCACCGCGAAGTAGATGATCGGCAGCACCGCGGAGATGATGCTGACGACGTTGACCAGGCCGTCCAGGCCCAGCACACCGCTCACCGACATGCCGCCGAGCACCGCGATGAACAGCACGGCGATGCCGATCGCGCGGCCCAGCACGCGGCCCTTGTGCGCCGCGGGCAGCGGGTTGACGGGCTTGAGCCCGACCGAACCGAGGTTCTTGCGGCCCAGCGAGTACTGGACCAGACCGATCGCCATACCCACCGCGGCGGCACCGAAGCCCCAGTGCCAGCCGACCCGCTCACCGAGCGTGCCGGCGACGAACGGGGCGAGGAAGCCCCCCAGGTTGATGCCCATGTAGTAGATCGAGAAGCCGGCGTCGCGACGTACGTCGTCGTCGCTGTAGAGGCCACCGACCAGGCCCGACACGTTCGGCTTGAGCAGACCGGTACCGATGGTCAGCAGCACCAGGCCGAGCACCACCGTGGAGGCACCACCGGGCAGGGCCAGGCAGATGTGGCCGAGCATGATGACCACGCCGCCGTAGAACACCGCTGCCTGCGAGCCCATCACGCGGTCGGCCAGCCAACCACCGACCACACCGGTCATGTACACCGAGGCGCCGTAGATGCCGACCACCGACAGCGCGGTGGATTCCGGGATTGCCAGACCGCCGTCGGCGATCGAGGCGTACAGGAAGTAGGCGAGGATCGCCCGCATCCCGTAGTAGGAGAAGCGCTCCCACATCTCGGTGAAGAACAGCGTCGACAGGCCACGGGGGTGTCCGAAGAACCCCTTCTGCGGTGCATCCGTAACCGTGGGTGAACTCACGATCACGTCCTCTCGTTGACCAGGCGGCGATGGCCGCCTTCGGTTGGTGCCAGCCGGTGGTTACCGACACGTAGAAACTTGTTCGGCAGGTTACGACTCCCCCAAGTGGCCCAGACCACCGGGGCGTAAACCCGCCTCGCCGCGCACGACGCACGACGGCGATCGAGCCACACTGAGGGCCGTTAGCTGCGGGTCAGCCAGCATCTGAGAACGTTGCGGTGACCTGATTCACACCACTACGCCAGGAGGAATCGTGCAGCTGTTGACGGCTCACCGCACCGCGATGGCGGAATTCGACGCTCGGGTGCAACGCATCGAAGCGGAGCAATGGGACAACCCTACGCCGTGTTCGGAGTGGAACGTCCGCGACCTGCTGAATCACCTCGTCGGCGAGCAGCTGTGGGCACCGTGGTTGCTCGACGGCGCCACCCTCGACGAGGTCGGCGACCGTTTCGACGGCGATGTGCTGGGCAGCGATCCGATCAGCGCGTGGACCGAAGCCGCCGACGCGGCGCGGCGGGCGTGGGACGCGCCGGGCGCGACCAGCGGTGAGGTGCATGTCACCGGCGGAGTCATCCCGGCCGAGGACTACGGCTGGCAGATGACCGCGGACCTGGCAGTGCACGCTTGGGACTTGGCCCGCGGTATCGGCGCTGCTGAGCAGCTGAACCCCGAGCTGGTGGCGGAGCTGCACACCGTGTTCGCCCCGCAGGTACAGGCTTGGCAGGACCTGGGAATCTTCGCCCCGCCGCGCGAAGTTCCTGCGGGCGCCGACGAGCAGACGAGGCTGCTCGCGCTGCTCGGCCGAGCGTGACGCTGCTTGTGTTCTCCTTGCCACGCAATCGATCACGGTACAATCGGGCTCGTATCTTTCCCTTTTCGAGGAGTGACGGCTTCAGTGCCTGCGGCACAATCCCCCGACGGGGGTAGTACCGAGCCGGGTTGTTGTCCCGGCGTTTCTGATCTTGCGCGCGGCTGCCCGCGGGGTGGCCGGTGATAGAAATCTTGATGGCCGTTCTCGGCCTTGCACTCGTGGGTGTGCTCACCATTGGCACGGGTCTGGCGGTGGCTGCCGAGTTCTCGTTGACCTCGCTGGAGCGCAGCACTGTTGATGCCCACGTCAATGCGGTGGGTGACAAGCGCGCGAAGGCCGTGCAGCGGGCGCACCGGACGTTGTCGTTCCAGCTC